>JANOMP010000382.1:0-3254 GCA_031420365.1 Cytophagaceae bacterium | reverse complement strand
AATAATCACTTAAAACTTCCCGTGGACCCTAAATAATTTAATATAATAAAACCCGTTCGATAGACCAGATACTTCAATCTCTCTTGATTTTTTTTAAAGGAAATTGCTCATTTGCCTATTTGAGGGAGGAAATGGGATTTTACAAGAGCCCTTATCAACATTTAATAAATTTCATTATTATGAAAAATAGAATTTTACTCGGAATTGTTCTTATTGGGATTTTAGGCACTAGTGGTTGTCGGGAAAAACAGGAAGAATCAATTAACTCAAATCCATTTACAGGAAAAGCCATTTAATAAGCTAACCCAGCCAACACCCAATTACTCACCATTAAAATAGATAATGTAGGCAGCCCAGTAAAGGGTAGTTTTGAGTTTGGTTCAGGTAGTAGTTTGGCTAAAGGTCTCATATCGGATAACGCTTTAGACTTAATTTATAGCTTAAGACTAATCCCTAACCCATCGGGTACAAATTATAACGTGGAATGTACTTGGGAAAAAAAATGTTAATTTGCACAATGACTGGCTTTCCAAATGGCAAATCAATTAAATATAAAATTGAATTAACAGCAAAATAATACCAATTATTTTTTCAACCAACCCATACTTTCCATCCAATTTTTCACTCGTTCCATCCAAAGGTCGGGGTGAGTAGTGTTTTTCATGCCGAAGCCGTGGCCACCTTTAGGGTACAAATGCATTTCTACTGGTACGTTGTTTTGGGCCAAAGTTTCATAAAAAATTAATGAATTTTTTACGGTAACTGACTTATCGTCAGCTGCATGCATCAAAAAAGTTGGAGGTGTTTTGGTAGTAATATGTAATTCGTTTGAATACAAATCAAGCATTTCTTGTGTTGGTGTTTTGCCTAAAAGATTATTGATAGAGCCATTATGGCCAAAGGCTTTCATACTGATAATTGGATAGCCCAATATCATAAAATCTGGGCGGATGTTGCTCGTATCGGCCAATTCACCAACTTGTTTTTCAAAATGAGTACCCGCTGTGGCCGCCAAATGCCCTCCTGCCGAAAAACCCATTATGCCCAATTTTTTTGAATTTATATTAAATTCTTTCGCACGGTTTCTCACCATTCTAAAAGCCTGTTGTGCATCCTGAAGTGGTGCTATTGTCTTGTCTATCTGGGCGTTATCATTAGGCAAACGATATTTTAGCACAAAAGCCGAAACGCCAAATTCATTGAATTTTTTGGCCACATCAGTGCCTTCGTGGCTCGTCGCCAATCTTCCATAGCCACCACCCGGGCAAATGATTACACAAGTTCCATTGGCAGTTTCCGCTGGCGCTGGGTAATACCAAAGCTCAGGCACGGTCACGTTTGTAACCCTCAATATTCCGCCAGTCACTTCCGATTTTTCGGTGTTTGCTATGGGTTTTGAGTTGGGGATTGCACTTGTGTAAAGAGGATATTTTATTTCTTGAGAAATGGACATGAATGGCAATAAAAATAGGAAAAGAGGTTTTAATTTTTTCATAATTTTGTTATTTTGTTATTTTCAAAAGGTTTCATTTTTCACAAAAATAAAAAAAAATTATAAAATGTTATTATACTTCGGCTAATTCTTTTTTTGAGGTGCTATCCATAAATTTAGTACTATTATGTCGTTAAATAAAACGACTATGGGCAGAAATAAAAATTAGGAAAACCAGAGAGTGAATTATTTGGAAGTCTTTCGAAAATATTAGTACCCGAAAATATTTTGAAAGACTTTATTATCAGCAATGTAAAAGAAAAAGACGAATATTGGGAAATAGAAATGCTGGAAAAACAAGAACGGATTCCAGCTCTACTTTCCAAAACTGAAAAGGATAAGCCCCCAAGCAAATGGGGTAAGGGGTTTATTAACCTTTATCAAAAAAGTACACAACTTTAGATCCGAAAACTAAAAAAAATACCACATAACTGCCTACTTTAGCACCTACAGAAACCGCCACTGAAATCTACTGAGTGGCTACTTTGCGGACTTTGATGCCGCAACCGTTTCGCCGAACACAACCCGGGTCGCTCTCGGCCGGGAGGCGTTCCGCTAGCAAAAAGATCTGGATGCCGCACCACCCAATTTAGAAGGATCTTTAATGGGGTCTTTCTTCTAGAATGCTAAATGTTATGGGCTGGTTTACTTTTCTCATATAGCAATTATTGAACAAGTTATTGTTTCGATCCAATAGCCACGACCATTTCGCATGGACCGATAAACCCCTTCTCTGTCTCAAATTTCTTTAGTTCTTGTTCTATTTCATCCCAAACAGATTCCTTTTCTGCATCAGTTAAACCGCTCATCATTTGATGTAATGCCCCGAATGATTCTTTCTCAAACCGCACACAATCTTTTGCAGCAGGCATAATCAACGGTGAATTTACAATTACAGACTTAACATTGATGAACCCGGCTTGTCTAAATGATTTTTCAATTACGCCCTCTGCACCTAAGCTAAACGGTCCAGGCTGACCGGGCAATGGTGGCGGGAGCTTTGCACGATTACGAATAATAGACACCGGCACAGAGAAAAATTTGTTTTTTTCCGGAGTTGAATAAACGATAGCAGCAACTTTACCTCCTGGTTTGAGCACTCGTAACATTTCTTTTAATGCTCTCTGCTGGTCTGGAAAATAAATAAGTCCTACTCTTGAAATAACCGCATCAAATGTTGCATCAGGAATAGTAAGATTTTCACCATCCATTACTTTTGTTTCAATGTTTTTCAGACCAGCTTGCTTTGCCATTTGTTCAGCAAACTCTAGGATGTTAGAGGAAATATCAGAAGCAAGAACATAACCTGTTGTGCCAACTTTTTTTGCTATGGTTATAGATTGCTCACCAGCACCCGCAGCCACATCCAACACACGATGTCCTGTGGAGATGCCTGCCATATCTAACATTGTTTCTGTCGCTTGACCAAGCCAATGGTTGAGCGTAGGACTCCAGCGGAACCATGCTTCTGCGGCCGTTTGCCACTGGTCGCGAGTTGTGTTCTTGTATTTGACAGGGTCAAATTGAGGCGTTGTAGTTTCCATTTTATTTATTTTTTATTTTATTACTCATTTGGCTTTTCGGTGTTACCTCGTTTTTTATGTGGTTGCTCGTTTCCACATTTTTTATAGGTATGCACAGTTAAGAAGTGTAGCCCGATTTGTCAGTCTACTTGTCTATCCGTTTTCGCTATGTTGTCTTTTAAACTGTGACAACGGTATTATTGTTTAATAAGGGTAATTTTTAAAAAGGCATAAAAAAT
>JANOMP010000381.1:0-3143 GCA_031420365.1 Cytophagaceae bacterium | reverse complement strand
AGTTGCCAAAATTGTTAAGCTACCACCAAATTCTATTTTTCGAGCAGCTCCAAAAAATTGTTTAGGCTTTTGCATAGCATTGGCTTCAACACCACCACTTAAAACTTTACCACTTGAAGGTGCTACTGTATTATGTGCACGTGCTAAACGAGTAATACTATCTAATAAAATCACAACATCATGTCCACACTCAACTAATCTTTTGGCTTTTTGTAATGCAATGGTACTAACCTTAACGTGTTTTTCTGCAGGCTCATCAAAAGTGCTAGCTAAAACTTCAGCTTTAACACTACGTTCCATATCTGTAACTTCCTCTGGTCTTTCATCAATTAATAAAATAATTAAATAGATTTCTGGATGATTAATAGTAATGGCATTTGCTATTTCTTTGAGCAATACTGTTTTACCTGTTTTTGGTTGAGCCACAATCATTCCACGCTGGCCTTTACCAATGGGAGAAAATAAATCTAAAACTCGAGTTGACATAATATCTGAACGAGTACTTAAATTAATTTTTTCTTGAGGAAACAAGGGTGTTAAATATTCAAAAGGAATCCTGTCTCTGATTTCTTCGGTAGTTTTACCATTAACCGATAACACTTTCAACAAGGCAAAATATTTTTCCCCATCTTTAGGAGGGCGAATTGAACCTTTAACAGTATCTCCAGTTTTCAATCCAAAAAGTTTTATTTGAGATGGAGAAACATAAATATCGTCAGGGCTTGCTAAATAATTATAGTCAGCTGATCTTAGAAAGCCATAGCTTCCTTCACTCATTATTTCTAAAACCCCTATATTTTCAATTAAACCATCAAACTCTTTAATTAAAGTATTAAACTGTTTTTTAATTGATCTACTATAATCTTCTTTCTTTCTAGCTTCTTGTGCTTGTTCTTTAGTAATCTCATCATCCAATACGATTCCTAAATCTTCGTCTGTAATATCTGGAATTTCCTCCACCAAATCAGAAAAATCTACTCCTTCGGATACTTCAATCTCTTCTAAATCGATTTCATTTTTTGAACTATTTTGGGTGAAGTCAGATGGCCCAAAATAATTGTAGTTCTCTGTTGCCTCCTCATTGGGGGCAAAAGGAGCAGGATTTGGCATGGTTTCCTCCGAAACGATTCTTGTAATTCGTTTTCTAATTTTTTGACCTGAATTTTCAATAGAAGCTTCTGGATTTTTTACTGCTGTTTTAATAACTTGAGGTATTTCAATAACTGAATTTTCAAAAACAGTAGAATTTATATTTTCAATAGGTTGGATTTCTTCTTTTAAATTAGTTTGTAGTGAATTGGATGGTTTTGAAACTATCGGGATAACTTTCAACGCTTTTTCTTTCTTAGGTGAAGTCCCTTTATCAATTAATTCTTGTGCTTCAATAATTTTTTGGACTAAGTCCTTTTTGACAATGGATTTATCAAATTCAATGCCTAAACCGGTGCCAATAGATTTTAATTCTGATAGAAGTTTAATCTTCAAATCTTCTTGATTGTACATATATATTATGTTTTAGAACAAAAGGTAGGTTTTAACGTACAAAAAAATGTATTAATATTTTGTAAAATAATTTTGAAATAATCGAAAAATACAATTGATTGATTTCGTTTAGAGATGCAAAATGGAAGAATCTTTGAAGAAATTTTTATTCTGCCCACAATGATAAGAATAAAATTATTTATAGACAAAGAAAATTGCCAAAAAAAATAAAAAAAATTTAAATTTGACCATAAAATACAAATTTTGCGGGTCCTTTCAATACAATTTCTTTAAATTTAGAATTATTTTCAATGGAAAAACTTACCGTAAGTTTCCCACCTAAAGTTTGCACACTACAAGGAGATTTAATGGCTAAAATTTGACTAGCAATCAAAGCTGAGGCAGAAACTCCAGTACCGCAAGAAAATGTTTCATCTTCCACTCCTCTTTCATAAGTGCGAACAAAAATTGAATCCTTGCCAATTTTTTCGACAAAGTTAACGTTTACTCCACCTCTGTCCTTCCAAAAATCTGAATAACGAATGGAAGATCCAATTTTTTTTACGTCTACTTTATTGACATCTTCAACAAAAATAACCAAATGAGGAGAGCCCGTATTTAAAAAAAAACCTTCCTCTTCTTTTTGAATTTCATTGGTATCTTTCATGCCTAAGGATACTTCATTTTTTTCTATTGAAGCGAAATGCACACCATCAACTGCCAAAAAAGTTGTTTTTTCTATAAAAATTCCCAAATCAGAAGCAAACTTTACAGCACAACGACCACCATTACCACACATACTTCCTACATTCCCATCAGCATTATAATATTTCATTTTGAAATCAAAATCAGATTGACTTTCAATTAAAATAAGTCCATCTGCTCCAATACCAAATCTTCTATCACAAAGAAAAGCGATCTCTTCTTTAGATTTTTCAAACAACTTATCACGATTATCTATCATGATAAAATCATTTCCTGTTCCTTGATATTTAGAAAAACTTAACATACAAATTTTGGAATGATACGCTTAAAAAAAAGTCATCTCAAAAAGATGACATTTTTTACACAAATTATGAAAAAGCTATTAGTCAAAATATTGAAGTGATTATTTTTTAACCACTTTCAATTCTTTAATTCTAGCAGCTTTTCCGTGTTTGCCTCTCAAATAATATAACTTAGCTCGACGCACTTTGCCTTTTCTTAAAACTTCAATTTTATCAATGCTAGGTGATAAAACTGGAAAAATTCTTTCAACTCCTATCCCATTCGAAATTTTACGAACGGTAAAAGTCTCTCCTGTAGTGTTATAATTCTTTCTTTGTATAACAACACCTTGAAACAACTGAATACGTTCTTTGTTACCTTCGAAAATCTTTACATAAACATTTAAAGTATCTCCTGCCTTGAAATCTGGAACACTTGAGCGAGCGTTGCTGTATTCCGACTCTACAAACTTAATTAAATCCATTATAAAATAAAATTTTTTGATAAATATTTTTAATAGCAAAGAGGCTTCTTAATAGGCAAAAAGAGGCATTTGCAAAATTGAGGAGCAAAGTTAATAAAATAAAAAATATTAAGCAAATTTGAATTGAAATTCAATAACTGATTTTTTTTAACTGAATTTTTTTAACTGAATTTTTTTAACTGAATTTTTT
>JANOMP010000380.1:0-9626 GCA_031420365.1 Cytophagaceae bacterium | reverse complement strand
CTGGCGCCGACGACGCGCTTCTGAAAGATTACAAGGGTCAATTGATGGACGCGATCCAGCTTATCGTTAAGCGGGTTACACAACATCATTTTGCAGACGTGATGACAAATGTTACGGTAGACTGTGGTGGTTTTCGTCAAGAGTCTGAAGCCGCACTTATCGAGCGCGCAGAACATCTTAAGAAAATTGCAATTGAGCAATATTTTGAAATTGTTGATTTGCCATTTCCTCAAATAAATCCAAGTATTTCAAGTGATTTATTACAGCAATTGGTGGAGAAATTTGAGTTAAAAGTTCGTAAACTTAACCCTAAAACGGTACACATTATGGGTGAGCTTGTATTTATTTTTAGATTGGTAAATCGATTACAGAATATTGGAATACCTTGCATTGCAAGCACCACAGAACGAAATACGATTGAAAAAAATGGTATAAAAACTTCTGTTTTTGAATTTGTTCAATTTAGAAACTATTAGAAATCTAGTAGCCTGTCTTCATTAAAAACCGCCTGGTTTTCATAGTAAGAAGCCATTTGGGCTACCCTATCTTTAATCTCCAGGCGCAAATGTGGTGGATAAAGTACCTCTGCATTGTGGCCATAAGCCAAAATCTGATTTTTGAACTCGTGATTGAGACTGATTTTGAATATGAAATCATCATATTCGTCTTGTTCATCAAAAATATCTTGCGACTGATGCAAACGGTTGTTGTATAAGAAATATTTAATTTCACCGTAAACTCTCAAAACCACCTTTTCAACTGGATTTTCGGTATATTTCGTAACCCCTAATATTTGCTCGAAATGGCTTTTGGGTTCCCACCAAGTATTTTCAATAAATTCAATTCCTTTTTTTGAAGTGAGGTTTATTGAGTCAATTCTATCGACAGCGTAATTAAAAATTTTGTTTTTATCAATTCCCTTTTCTTTTACCCACTTTTCACTGTAGCCAAACAAATACCATTTTCCATTGTACTCTTTCAACAAGTATGGGTGAAATCTATCTCCCCATTTGCTACCATCAAATTCAGAATATTTTATATCTATAATTTGTTTGTTTTTAATATAGTTGATAATATTAGGTAATTCCTTTCGGTTACTAATTTCAATTGGCTTATCGAAACTCACAAACTTTTCACCTTTGTCCAAAAATTTCAATTCAGTTTTGTCTAAAGCAGTAACCAAATCCGATATTTTGTCCATATGCATTAAACTTTGGACTATACCTTTTAACTCTTCAAATTTATTTTCATCGGATATCCCAAGGGTATTTAATAAGGAGTATTTAGCTCCTGCTTCATAATAATATTTCCGCTTTCTGTCGGGTATTGGTGCATTATTCTGTCTTAAATATTCAATATCATCAATCAGGGTTCTTCGGTTCAAGCCTAAGGCATCAGTGCCTAATTTTTTACCTAAAATTTCTAATAATTCTGCAGACGAATACATTCCACCAGCTTGTAATGTTTCATGAATTATTTTTACACGCTCAAGTATATTTCCAGTTATTGGCATTTTGTCAAGATAATATATAATTTTACAAATTTATAGTGCATTAAAAAAACACCTAATTAAAATAGTTGCCCTTAAAATTCTGAAATTAAATTAAAAACAATAATCTTTGTATCACAATAACACTTTAACAAATATTGCATTCAAAGATAACACAAAACTTGTACTTACCATAACTTATAGTGAAATAAAAATTCACTATGAGTTTGTAAATTTGCGTCAAAATTACAATATTTTGTTTTCACTCAACAATAGATCTACTTTTTAATTTTTATTGATTTTTCTGAGGCTTAAAACTTAAAAAAATCCCTTTCAATTCTCCTGCCATATTTGGCAAAAATCCGTTTTTAACTGAAATCTAATTGATCGTTGATTAGAATTCTTGACTAAAATTATTTTCTCATTTTTTTCACCTAAACAAATTTCAATTATGACAGATAGCAAAACTACTTTCGAAACTTTAAAATCGATGTTTAACAACTCCGCAGCTGCCACAGAGCAGCCCGAGGAGGTGATTCAGGTGGATACTCACATGCCAATGACCAACATCATAGACCGCCAGCCAAATAGAGTAAACCTTGTAAATTATGCAAAAAGGCAAGCAAAATACCACAATGGCCATGCCAGTCAGATGATTAATCTATATCAAGAAATTCGCTGTGGACATTTGATAGACGAAACCTCGGACCAAGTGAGCCAGGAGAAGCAGCAAGCAGCTATGGAGCTAACTATGATTAATATTCAAAAACAAGTACAGGAACTAGAAGGGGAACAAAAAAAAATAGTTGAAGTAGCAGTACCTAGCTTGAAACGTATCATTGTAAGCCACGAGGATAAATTGTACCTGCTTGATATTGAAAAACATCAACCCAAAGTGGCCTCAAATATGGACAGCTTCAACAAGAAAAAATGTGGCTGGCTAACCATTTTAGGTTTGATTTACCTTTGCGTGTTTTACATAAGTGCTTTTTATATGGGAGTAACTAGAGACCTAATGGCAGATGTTCAGCAAAATGCTGATGCTGGTCAAGCAGGGCTTGGTGCAGTATTTTCTATCAAAGCCTTCACTACTTTGGGGTTTCATTTGGTGAGTCCTATACTTATTTTAATGTTTGCTTTTGTTTTTGACAATGTTCTGGAAAATGAAGATAGAAATAAAAGAGCTATATACGGCATAGTTACTGGGCTAATTGTTCTAGTCTTAGACGCTTTGATTGCTTACAAAATACACCATAATAACCAAAAAATTGGCACAATGATGGGAATTGACGACCTCACAAGTTGGTATGCAAGTGATGATTTTTGGATAGTTCTATTTATGGGTTTTGTTGGAGCCCTTTTTTGGAGTTATATCTTGAAACTATACAAACAAGAACTGGCAAAAACTGATGTGAGTTTAGTAATTGAGCTTAAAAAGAAACATATTAATGGCAAAATAGAGCTCCTAAAAAAAGATATTGAAACCTTAGAGGCCAAATGCGTGGACGTGTTAACGAAGATCAAACAGCTTAACATAGATCTAAAAGTAGTGCTTGAGCAAAAAAAAGCATGTAAAGATAACTTGCCAGAACTCCACCGCTTGATTATGAAAATAAATGATGGATGGATGCAATTTGTAGAATTTGATGCTACCAGAGATTGGAGTAAGAGACGGGAATGTGAGACGGCCCATGAGGCGTTTGTAAATGAATACATTAAGTCTCCTAAATTGACCTTACAAACTAATAATTCGGCTGAGCAGCAGTAAACCTTCTTTTTCCATTGTTTTAGAGACCATTTTTAGAGTTATCAATATTATTTTTTTAATTAAAATATTTACCCCTATGACGACATTTACCAGATTATGCTTTGCTTTTGTACTATTTTTTAACTCTGCCACGTTTGGGGGACAACCAAAACCTCAAAATTTCATTGTCGTCCTAGACTTATCTGATAGGCTACTTAACGAAAATCAAGCTGAACGCGATAAGGCATTGGTTTTGACTGTTTTTGCAAAATTTGAGAACCTGGTAAAATCGAGAATGTATATTAATTCTAAAGATCGATTTAGGGTATCTATTGCGCCGCAAGCTGGGGGAGTGAATACCCAAAAATATGAGGATAAAATGGATATTTTTATGGACATGATCCACTTTAGCAAAAAAAGGATAGATTTTGAGGCTTTTAGAAAGGAGTTACCAAAAATACTAAACGAACTATATATCGAAGCCATGAAACGCAAAACAAAACCTAAAGATTTTAATGGAGTGGATATTTGGAAATATTTTAACGATAAGCTCAAAAGCGATATGGCCACTAGCATGGACAACCAACTGGTATTGATAACAGATGGCTATTTAGATTTTGAAAGCAATAGATTTGTCGGAATTGTTGCAAATAGAAGGACGGACTCTGGCATGCTAAAAAAGTTTAGAAACGATACAAATTGGAAGCTAAATTTAATGGCAGAAAGTGAAGGTCTTATTAAGCTTGAATATCCGCATAAAAATCTAAAAATTATAGTGTTGGAAATTAAGCCTAAAACACAAAACCTGAATGAACTTGGGTTACTTCTAACACTGTGGGGTAAATGGATGAAAGAAAACAATATTCCGATACAACTAGAACCAGCCAATACTTTAGACCATACTAAAATGAAAATAGTTGCTTTTTAAAGTGTAAAAAGAATTTTTTTAAAATATAGTGCGTCAAAAATTCACTATATGTCCTTATATTTGTATCAGAAAAATAATTTTTAAAACTTTAAACGATTACCAAATTCGAAAATAAAAAATTAATACATTCTTATTTACCATTCGAGGGCTCTTTTGATCAAAAAATGTCATTAGATAAAATTGAAAAATTTATTAAAAATGCCGATGATTTCTTGATTTTGAAAGGGGCTGCCGGCACTGGCAAAACCTCCATCCTGAAAGCGGTAGTTGATTATTGCGAGTCCACCAACCAAGCATTCGAGCTGTTGGCACCTACTAATTGTGCAGCAAAAGTAATTTCTAATAAGACTAAAAAAACTGCCTCAACAATTTGCAGCCATATATACATTCCGCAGTTAAACACAGAAACAGGAATACTTAGTTTTAGACCCAAAATTAATGAAGAAGAATGTCTAAAAATTTATATTGTAGACGAAAGCTCAATGATTTCCGACAAAGAAGAGCTATATGCTAGTGATTTTATTACTGAAAAACCCTTGCTTCGTGCTTTTTTGAATTTTATAAAACAAGGAAACAACCAAAATAAAGTCATTTTTGTAGGGGACAACTGTCAGCTACCCCCTATTGGCTACGGACCTAATGAGCTTTCGCCTGCTTTATGTACTAATTATCTAAGCCAAAAATATAATTTAAAAGGAACAGAAACTGAGCTAGAAACGATACTTCGTCAACAAAGTGGGTCTTATATATTAGAGAATGCTCATGATCTACGCAAAACAATAAAAGGGATAAATATGCCTAGATATACCGAAAAAATTGGCCAACACATTTGGAATAAGGATGGGGTAATTGCTGCCTATCTTAAGCATTATGAAGATACTAATTTTAACTCAGCAGCTGTATTGTCGTTGTCAAACAAGTATGTTAACGAAGCAAATGCAGCTATCAGAAATCAACTTGGCTTCAGCAATACAATAGCCAAAGGGGACAAAGTAGTGTTTAACCAAAATTTTGCCAATAACCATACCTTCGTTAATAATGGCGAAATGGCTGAGATAACTGAAATTGGAAATATCAAATTGGTATCAGATATGAAATTTATGAACATCGGTCTAAGATTTAAAGCAAGTAACGGTGAATTTGTAACAGTGAATGGCTTAACCAACATTGACTATTTACAAAATCCAGAGAGTATCACCTCTGAAAGAAAAATACAGCTTTATGCCAATGCCAACAAAAAAAATGAAGCATATAGAAAAACCAAAAACGTTAGAGATGACGAATTTCTTTCTGCCATGTGCCTCGGCTATGGCCATGCTGTAAATTTCCATAAAGCCCAAGGAAGTGAGTGGGATACCATTATAATGAATACTTGGGTACCAAAAGTCAACCCAGATTACAGGATTTTATACACCGGTATAACCAGGGCAAGAAAACACCTTTTTTCTAATAATGCTCACACCTACAATAATTAGTTTTTTTAATAAATGTTCCATTTAAAATAATAAATATCTTCACAAACACTCAATTAATTCTAAACCAAAGAGGAACTAGCATTTCTGTAAAAGAAGGCAGGTATTTTGTGAAAAACAAAGACCAAGAATCTTATATTCCGTTTCACCAAGTTAAATGCATTACGCTACATACTGCCACAAGTATCACCTATGAAGTGATATCGGTGGCCATACAAAACAATACAGAAATACTATTTGCCGACCGTAGGGGTTTTCCGCTTGGAAGGGTTTGGAGTCATCATTTTGGGTCTATCGCTACTATTCGAAAAAATCAGCTTGGCTTTTCAATGCATAAAAATAGCATAGAATGGATACGCGATATATTAATTAAAAAAGCTGAAAACCAAGTGGTGGTGATTGATTTACTTGCAATTATCATAGAAAAACAAGAGCAAATCGTAGAGGTAAAGTCCAAAATAAGTATGTCGGTAGAAAAAATAAAAAAATATTATTCCGACGACCGCTCAGAAACCTTTGCAAGTTTTAGAGGCTATGAAGGCAGCATGAGTAAAAACTATTTTAAGGCTATAAGTGCCCTGTTGCCGAAAAAATACAGTTTTCAAAAAAGAAGCCAACACCCCGCTTTGGATGGGTTCAATTGTCTTTTAAATTACGCCTATGGAATGCTTTATGGCCACTGTGAGTCTGCTTTAATTAATGCTGGCATAGATCCACATATAGGCGTAATGCACCGCGACGAGTACAATAGACCAGTTTTAGTATATGACTTTATTGAACAATTTCGGCACTGGGCCGACTACGTAGTGTGCCACCTTTGCTTACAAGAAATCGTTGAGAATGATTTTTTTGATTTAGAATTTGATGCAGAAAAACAGCCTGTGGGAGCTTTTTGGCTTAATACTATTGGAAAACGAATTCTTATTCAAAGTTTCAACGAATATCTCAATGAAGTGATTATAATGGATGGAATCAGCAGATCGCGGCTAAATCATATTTTCTTATTGGCACAAAAAACTGCCACTTTATTTAAAACTTTTTCACCTTTAAACGATAAATAACTTCGAAATACTAATTGGATATTCTATCGCCCAGCAGACTCCTGAAGTTCTGCAAGTTATTGACACTTTGGCTCTTTTTCTAAAAATTAAAGAGGATGAAGGCTTAAAAACAGAAGTGACGCGACTTAGAAAATTGCGTGAATTGGACCTGAAAGCCTACCAAACTCTTAAAAGGCGTTTACCTTATTTTGTAGGAGCAACTTTTAAAGGCAATGTACGTCACTCCGATTTTTTTGAAAGTGCAGGGTTTTTAACTTTAGACGTTGACGATTACTTTGAAAAAGAAACAGCCTTGCCTGAATTGCTTTTACAGCACCCAGCGGTGTTTTTGGCATTTGTGTCTCCAGGTGGCACAGGTTTCAAAGTGGTGTTTAAGTTAAATACGCCCTGCTATAGTCTAGAAAAATACAAAGAATGCTATAGGACATTTTCGCGTGTATTTGCAGATCAAATTCAATTAGCTGGAGCCATAGATTTTAAAACGTGTGACGCCACCCGTGCCTGTTTTTTAAGTCATGATTCAAATGCTTACTTTAACGCAAAGGCAGAGCCTTTAGAATGGCAAAGATTTGTAAATCAAGATTTAATAATAACTGAAGATACAATCGTAGAAAAGTTTGATAAAGAACTTAATCAAGTGGCACTTGCAAACGTACTGGATAAAATAAACCCAAATAGAATTATAAAAAAGAAATATGACGGGTATGTGCCAGAAGAACTTAAAAAAATGGAGAATGACATCAAGCTGTTGTGTATTGAAAACCAATTAGATTTGGTTGCCATTTTACCCATAAACTACGGCCTAAAAATACAAATAAAGCAAGGCTATAAATCAGCGGAAATAAATGTCTTTTACGGGAAAAAAGGATATACGGTGGTTCGCTCACCAAAAACCGGAAGCGACGCAGTGTTGGCAGAAAGATTTTTTGGGCTAATGAATGAAATGCTTTTTAAACCCATTGAAAATAAGGGAGAAAATTTATCAATACTATTAAACACCAACTGAAATGCCTAGAAAAAAACGACATATTATAGATACTCTTGAAGCCAACGAGCTTAGATCCAAAGTTGGCCTACCTTCACTGACTACTTTAGAATTAGAAAATTTGGGCAAAGAAATGCCTTCAGATTTCAAAAGATTTTTGGAATGGTTTAAAAATAATACCCCTAAAAACAGCGAAGATATGTATTGCTTTATTTTTTATGATGTAGAAAACAATAAAATTAGGAGGATTTTAGCTAAATATCTGGAAAAAAAAGGCTGTATCCGAGTACAGAAATCAGTATTTTTTGCCAAAATGCACCGAAAATTATATAAAGAGATGAAACAAATAATCTTAGACCTTCAGCAATGTTATGAAAACGACGACACTATTATTATGTTGCCTGTGGGCGAAGACCTGCTCAACACTATGCACTGCATAGGAAAAAACTTTGATTTGGAAGTATTGACAAGCAATAAACATACCCTCATTTTTTAAACAAATATCCTATTCAAAACACATCAAATAAATACGCTTCGAAAGGCAGGAGAGTTAGATCAAGCTCTGTCTTTAGCATTACAGCTGTACCAAACAGACGAAAACGGGCATTTCAGAACCTTAGCCTGGGTATACTATGACCAATGGAAGGGGGCACTTGAAATACAAAACTGGGCTCTTATTAATACTATTAAACTCTCGTTATTTGTATTACCTTTTACACAAGACAGCATGCTTAAAACGCAGGTGTATTGGCTAGTCATAAAAACAGTGGCCAAAGGTATAAAAGCAAATATTTCAAATAGCTATATTCAAAACCTTTTGCAAGAATTGATAAATTTTACTAGCCCAGACGATTTGCAACTATCTGTAGCATTTCTTCAATTTTCTGCAAAAGTAAGAACCGACTGGAATTCCTATTTGAAATTTAATATTTGGGCGAATATCACCAAAGTGAGTGACGTTACCATGCTAGAAAGACTACTTATCCCTATTGCTAAAACACTACTCGATATATCAAAACACCAATCTTTTGATAATGTAGAAAATATTTTTTTCGAATGGATTAAAGAGGTATCTGAAAAGCATCAAGAATTATTTTATGTAAAATATTATTATGTAAAATTACTATTACAATTAGCTAATTTTGAAGAAGCTAAAATTTTGGCTTTAAACCTTGTAAAAACCAAGCCAAAAGAATTTTGGGTATGGCACTTATTGGCTTTATGCTTTCAAAACAGTCCAACATTACAATTTTCGGCATACGCAAAGGCGCTTTCATGTGGCGGCCAAGAAGAAATGCTGATAGGCCTTAGACTAGAATTGGCCGAAAAATTGATTAATAGGGGCAATTGGGCCAATGCTAAGTATGAAATAGAAAAAATAAAAATTATTAGAATACAAAATGGATGGAGTATTCCTGAAAAAATAAAAAATTGGGAGATAAAGCAAGAATTTCAATCTGCAATAAGCTCTCAAATGGATTATGCTATAATGAGTATGGAGATTGAAGATTTTCTTTGGGCCGACAACCCTAGTTTTTTGGTGGTATTGACAGAGATAAATCAGAAAACCAAAACGGCGTTTTACTGGTCTGAAGACCAAGGAGGTGGCAAAATAGACCTTAAGAAGTTGTTGGCACCAGAGCTAAAGTTGGGCTTGAGCTATAAGGCATTTTACAAGAAACATGCATTGGGTTATAATATGATATTAAAACTTGAAAATAGCAATCAAGATGTGGAGTGGTATAGCGGCTTTGAAGGTCACATTAATGTACTTTCTTCAGGAATTGGTTTTGTGGATCAAATTTTCATTTCAAACAAACTGATAGAAAATAACAAATTAAATAATAAAATGCCTGTAATTGGTTTTGCAGCAAAAATATTTGACAACAAGAAACAAAAAATGGGCTGGAAAGCTATAAAAATAAAAATTCGTGAATAAACAGA
>JANOMP010000379.1:0-9640 GCA_031420365.1 Cytophagaceae bacterium | reverse complement strand
TTTGAAAGCCAAATAATTTATAGTTCGAGAATTCAAATAGTACTAAAATAAATAATTCTAAAAAATTAGAATTGAGGCTAAAAAAATAAGATTTTTTTTAAAAAAAAATTGGATAAGTTGCGTACTTTTCATTTGCTTTGTAATAAAATAAACATTTTATAAAATGAAATTAAAAATAACTTTTTTCATAATTTTCTTAATTCTTGGATTATTGGGTTGGTATATTGGTACAGGTTATTTTTCTTCAGGTGAAAGAGCTGGTACTATTTCAAAACTTAGTGAAAGAGGTTATGTTTTTAAAACAAACGAAGGGGTATTAAATGAAGGAGGTTATTCTGGTGAAACCGGCACTTTGACCCCAAGATATTGGGATTTTTCCGCAAAACAAGATTCAGTGGTTATAAAACTCAAAGAAGCCTTATCTTCTGGCGAAAGAGTTACATTAAAATATCATGAAAAATTCTTGCAATTTCCGTGGAATGGTGATACCAAGTATTTTATTATTGATGTTTTATTTATTAAAAAACCAACTCCACCTTCTATAGATAAAATATCTGAAACACCTATAATTGAAACTCTACCAATTGCAAAACCAGATAGTATTATTTAATGCAATTAAAAAGGTAAATAGAGGAATAATAATCTCTTTGATTATCCATTTTATGAATAGTAAAAAATGCTGAATTTAAATTAAAAGCTTTAAAGTTTACTGATTCTTATTGTTGATTTTTTATCTTAAAATTAATTAATACTAGTAATTGCTATATCAATGAAATAATTTTACGCAAAAATATTTAAAATTAAAAAATTGCATTATTCAGAATTAATTATTAAAAAATTTTGCCAGCTATTTGGAAACCATCCCCAGGTAAGTCTTAGAGCCCCAGGTAGAATTAATCTAATTGGAGAACATACAGATTATAATGAAGGCTTTGTAATGCCCGCTGGAATTAACAAAGCCATCTATTTCTGTTTAGGAAAAAGAGAAGATAAAAAAATAATTATCAATGCATTTGATTTAAAGGAGGAGATTGAATTGGCGGATATAGATAACTTTGATGTTAAACCAAATTCTTGGTCAAATCATACTTTAGGAGTTATTAAAGAAATTCAAAAATTGGGTTATTACTTTGATTCAGGAATTAATGTTTGTTTTGGAGGAGATATTCCAAATGGAGCTGGTTTATCCTCCTCTGCAGCTGTGGAATCAGGTTTTGGATTCGGATTAAATGAATTATTTGGCTTTGAATTAACAACAATTGATTTGGCCTTGATTGCTCAAAAAACAGAGCATAATTATGTAGGGGTCAATTGCGGAATAATGGATATGTTTGCTTCTTTATTCTCCAAAGAGAATAAAGTTATTAAGTTGGATTGTAAAGATTTAAGCTTTGAATATTTCCCAATAAACTTATTAAATCACCAGTTAGTGCTTGTAAATTCTGAAGTAAAGCATAATTTGGCTGAGTCTGCCTATAATAATAGAAGAGAAGAATGTCTATCAGGGGTGGCCACTTTAAAAACTATGTTTCCAGAAATTAACTCACTAAGGGATGCTTCTTTAACAAATTTGGATGCCGTTAAAAATAAACTTACTGATGTAGTTTATAATAGATGTAAATATATTATTGAAGAGAACCATAGAGTTAATAATGCTGCTATTTTTCTTAAACAAGGAAATATGGCTGAATTTGGAACTTTAATGAAGGAAACTCATCTCGGTCTAAGTAGCCTTTATGAAGTAAGTTGTTCAGAATTAGACTTTCTTTTCGAAAACGCAATTTCATTTAATGGAGTACTTGGAAGTAGAATGATGGGTGGTGGTTTTGGAGGATGCACTATTAATTTAGTTGAAAAAGATAAGATTCATGATTTTGTGGCTTACATCAAACAAAAATTTAAAGAATTTATTGGAATAGATCCTCCATGTATTGTTGTAGAAATTGAAGAAGGAGTAGGAATTATATAATTATTAAAGTCCTCTTATAAAGAAAAATATTTACAAATTCCAAATGAATAGAAATGAAAATTTAGCAAGCTTAAAGTCAGATTCATTTGATATTTGTGTAATTGGGGCTGGTGCAAGCGGTGCTGGTGTAGCTCTAGATGGAGCTTTAAGGGGTTTAAAAGTTGCGCTAATCGACAAACACGATTTTGCAAGTGAGACCTCTTCAAAATCTACCAAATTAATACATGGAGGCGTAAGATACTTAGAACAAGCTGTTAAGCAATTAGACCCGGGTCATTTAAAGCAAATGATTCATGGTTTATCTGAAAGAAAATATTTATTAGAAAATGCACCATATCTTTGTAAACCACTAGGGATAATTACTCCTGTAAAAAGTTGGATAGAAGGACTTTATTATACAATTGGACTAAAAATATATGGGTGGTTTGCTTTAAATGATGCTATTCCAAAAGCAAAATGGCTTTCAAAAAAACAAACTTTAGAATTTAGCCCAGATTTAAATTCACAAATACATAGTTCAGTTATGTATTATGATGCGCAACTTGATGATTCGAAATATACTATTGCTTTAGTACAATCAGCTTCAAAAATAGGTGCAAAAATTGCAAATTATTTAGAGCTATTTCAATTCCACAAAGATTCAAATGGGAAAATAATTTCAGCTATTGTTAAGGATAGTATTTCAAATGAAAAATTTGAGATTAAAAGTAAATTATTTGTAAATTGTACTGGACCTTTTGCCGATTCTATAAGGTTATTAGCAAATCCTGAGGAAGAAATTAGAATAAAGCCTTCAAAAGGTGCACATATAGTAATTTCAAAAGAATTTTTTAGAGGAGAAAAGGCAATGCTCATCCCAAAAACCAAAGATGGAAGATTGGTTTTTGTGATTCCTTTTAAATCTGAAGTAATGGTTGGAACAACAGATACACCTTACGAAAATATAGAAAAAGAGCCTTATTTAGAAAATGAAGATGTAGCTTTTCTTTTGGATACTTTGACTCCGTATCTTAAAAAAAAACCAAAAAAAGAAGATATAATATCGGGATTTAGTGGCATAAGACCTTTAATTTCTGGAAAAAGGAAAAATCAAAAAGAAACAAAAAGATTACTAAGGGATCATGAGGTGGAGGTCGATCATAAATCTGGTCTTGTAAGTCTTCTAGGTGGAAAATGGACCACATACAGACTAATGGCTCAAGATACGATAGATGAGGTTTGCCAAATTTTAGGCGTTCAAAAGGAATGTTCAACAAAAAAATTTAAACTTTTTGGAGCCCAAAACCAAATTCTTGAATGCGATTCAATTTTTGCCAATATCGACTTAGATGTTATAAATCATCTGAAAGAAACATATGGTGACCAAATAAATGAAGTGTTGGATTTAATAAAGCTAGATTCAAATCTTAAAGAAAGAATTTCGAGTAAATATCCTTTTATAAAAGCACAAATAGTTTATGCATGCCATCATGAAATGATTACTAAACCAAGAGATTTTTTAGCCCGAAGAATTCGTTTAGAAATTTTAGATTGGAGTGAATGCATAGCTGTCTTAAAAACTGTTTCTGAAATAATGGCAAAAGAACTTGGATGGGATGAAGAAAAATTGATGTTTGAAATTTTTGCTTACCAAAATCTATTAAATGATTTTAAAAGTAGAATTAACTAAAACTTAACTAGAATTATGTACTAATTTTTCTTCTTTTTATTTGTTTGAACAAATTTAATCTGTTTATAAAGACATTATTTTTATTTATTTTTTCATCTCTTTAATTTTCTATGTCAATTTTTCAAGAGCCAATAGTAACTACAGCTAAAATTCTTTTAACTGATAGTCGTTTTCTTTCGAATCCAGAGGTTAGTATTTTCTTTGCGATAAAAGGCGAACGACATGATGGCCATGAATTTGTAATAGATTTGTATCAAAAGGGAATTAAAGAATTTGTTTTAGAAAAAAATGTGGTTGAAAGTAATGAAAATTTAAAAACTTTTATTCAACAAACAGATTTGAAAATTTGGCTGGTCCCAAACAGTATTAAAGCATTACAAAATTTAGCCTCTAAAAAAAGACAAAAATTTGACTACCCTGTCATTGGAATAACAGGAAGCAATGGAAAAACAATAGTTAAAGAATGGTTGAACACTTTGTTAGAAACGGATTTTGATATAATTAAAAGTCCGAGAAGTTATAATTCCCAAATAGGAGTAGCACTTTCTGTTTGGGAAATGTCCGAAAATCACAATTTAGGAATTTTTGAGGCTGGTATTTCTTTACAAAACGAAATGCCGCATTTGGAGCGTATAATAAAACCTACCATAGGTATTTTTACGAATATTGGCTCTGCTCATAATGAAGGGTTTAGAAGTTTAAAGCAAAAAGTGTCTGAAAAACTTAAACTTTTCAGAGATTCAACTGTATTGATTTATTGTAAGGATTATCAAGAAATTAATGAGGAAGTTCTAATCTTACTAAAAGCGGTAAATCCTAAAATTGAATTGCTAGGTTGGTCAAAAAATGGACTAGGTCAGGAATTAGTAACAACAACATCTTCACACAATGGAACTGAAGTAACCATTACTTGGAATGATCATAAATATGTATTCAAAGTGCCATTTATTGATGTAGCCTCTTTGGAAAATGCAATCCATTGTGCATATGCAGGAATCTATATTTCAAAGACTAATTCTAAAAGAATCAATCTTTCAAAATTTTTTCAACGATTTTTGCTTTTAAGACAAGTGGCCATGCGATTGGAACTTAAACAAGGGAATAATAGCAATTATATTATTGATGACACCTATAATAATGATTTAGGTGGGTTGAAAATGGCCTTTAATTTTATGAGCCAACAGCAAACCAAAAGAAAAAAAGTATTGATTATAAGTGATATACTTCAAACTGGACTTCCAGAATTAGATTTATACAAAAACCTTGCAGAATTAATAGAATCACAAAATATTCACTTTGTAATTGGGATTGGCCAAAGAATAAGTCAGAATCAAAATCTATTTGAAAACATTAACTCAATAAAACCACAATTCTATGAAAGCACGGCTCAGTTTTTAAAAGAATTTGTTCTTGAAAGTCTTTTTGATTCATTAATTCTTGTAAAGGGTGCTCGAACTTTTGAGTTCGAAAAAATCGTGAATAAATTGGTTATGAAAATTCATGGGACAGTATTTGAAATAAATTTGGATGCTTTGACCCATAATCTAAATTTTTATAGGACTAAGGTTGGATCAAAAACTAAGATTATGGCAATGGTGAAAGCTTTCGCATATGGAAGTGGAAGCACTGAGGTGGCAAGTTGGCTGCAATACCACAGAATTGACTATTTAGCGGTGGCCTATCCAGACGAAGGAGTAGTTTTACGACAAGATGGAATAAAACTACCTATTATGGTATTAAACTCAGACCCAGAAACATTTTTTAAAGTTTTTGAATTTAATCTTGAGCCTGAAATCTATAGTTTGAGAATACTTAGGGCATATCTCAAATTTAAACAAAACGTTTACCCTAGCGTAAAAACTAAGATACATTTAAAAATTGATACTGGCATGAATCGGCTTGGTTTTATTGAAAATGATTTTGAAGAACTTTTACGGTTATTAATTGATCAAGAAAACATAGAAGTTGCCAGTATTTTCAGCCATTTAGTGGGAGCCGATGAAAATGAACATATAGCTTTCTCAAAAACTCAAATTATAAATTTCACTATTCTATCAGAGAAAATCATTAACAAAATCGGATATTCTCCTTTGAGACATATTTGCAATTCTGCCGGAATAGTTCGTTTTCCAGAAGCAAAATTTGATATGGTGCGTCTTGGTATCGGTTTATATGGAGTAGAGACATCTGCTTTAGAACCAGAGGCTTTACAAGTGGTTGGAACACTTAAAACTACTATTTCACAGATTAAAACTATACAAAAAGGAGACACTGTAGGGTATGGTAGACATGGAAAAGTAGAAAAAGAAACCAGAATAGCTACTCTGGCAATTGGATATGCAGATGGTTACGATAGAGGATTTAGCAAAGGCGTTGGCAAAGTTATGGTTAATGGAACACTTTGTCCAACTATTGGAAACATTTGTATGGATATGACTATGATTGACATTTCTGAGGCTTCATGTAAAGAAGGAGATCAAGTAATAATATTTGGACAAAATCCAACAATTAGCATTTTATCGAAATCTATCGGAACAATCCCTTATGAAATACTAACGGGAGTAAGTGAAAGAGTAAAAAGAGTATTTTATCATGAATAAAATTTTAACTTTAAAAAGGCACTAGCTCTATTTTTAATAGTTACTATCAAAAAAAAAATTTCAAATTTCCTTCCGAAAAACTAAATATTCAGCTTTTTTGCTTCTAGAAACTGGAATTTTAATATTTAAATAAGTAAATATTGTACCTCCTTCGCCTTTGAATTATTTTCATATATAATTTTTGTTAACTAAAAATAAATAATTAATTCTAAAAAAAACAATAGGCTTCTAATTATTCTTCTAAGTCTTTTATGCATTTTGAAATTAGTTTTTTTGTAGCATCTTTTAAGAAAATAGCAGTTATATTTTCATCTGTTTCACAATACTCAAGACTTAGAATTTGTACTAAATATAAACCATTCAAAACAGGTAATGGCATTCCATTTGCAAATGTTTTACCATAAAAAATTTAGTAACGACACAGGTTGTAAACCAACGATTTGATTTAGCGTTGGGAATACCTCAAATCTCTTTTTTATTCATGTGTCGATTACCGAACGGATAATACAAAAGCATTTTGGCCTGTTTTAAATTGGTCTGACACCTTTTGTTTTACCTTTATTGCCCTAATAGCACGTTCTGAGGCATTGTTGTCGGGGGGATCTGATTCTTAAATACAAGGAATAATATCGTTTCTATATTTTATAATTGCTTTTTGCAAATGCGAAATTTTGGTACTTCGCAATTTTTTTTGCATTTGCCATAAAGTTCAGTACATTTAATAAAGTTTTTCGGTAAAGACAGTTTTGTGCTCCGAAATCGCCAAATCTTAAACCAGCAAACCGTTAGGTGCAAACTTACCGACCGACTCCAATCGAAATATGTTGACAAAAAATCAAAAATATATTTTGACATTTAATTAATTAGACTACTTTTGTCCAAACAACAATTGTCTAATGAAAACCTTTGGAGAAATAATAAAATCGAAACGCGAAGAACAAAATCTGTTGCTTCGTGAAATTTCTGCCCTGACTAATATTGACCAATCTATCATAAGCAAATTAGAAAAAGGAGAAAGAAAAGCTTCTAGAGAACAAGTCTTAAAATTTGCTGCAATTTATAAATTACCTGAAAGCGATTTAATAATTTCTTGGCAAAGCGACAAAGTCGCTTATGATTTAATGTTAGAAAATGATGCCGATAAAATTTTGAAAGCGGCAGAATCAAAAGTTAAATATCTTAAAACCATAAAAAAATGAAAGGATACTTTATTTCAGATGAGAAAGCAAAAGAATTAGGATTATTGGATAAGCCAAACATTGCGCCACATCTACAAAAAACCATTGTAGCTATTACTCAAAATGATATTTCTGAGTATCAACAAAATGTTCAATTAGAAGAACATCAAATTAATGAAATGGCAAATTGGTTTTATGAAAATTACTATGATAACTTAATAAACACCTTCAATAGTTTTGGAAAAAAATAAATAAATAAGAAAGAAAAAATGTTGAAGTCATTAGCTAGCATTCCTTTTGATTATGTTACTATAAAAACCACTAAAAGCCGTATTGGTTATGGCTTTCTTTCTATTCCTGTTTCACTCATTGATTTGTTTCCCCCAAAAGCAAAAGATATTCTTTCCATAAACGATTTTGGAAAAGAAGAAACAAAGCATTTTACACCGTATACAGAAAAAAGTGGCGAATGTAGAATTTATGGATTGAGATTTTTTTTAACAAATACAAAATACAGCGTAATTGAAAACAATCTAAAAGAAATGAATGGCGACAGTTAGAAAAAATTGGTCAAGAGAAGAATTCATACTCGTAATGAATTTATATACCAAACTTCGTTACGGTCAGTTTAATTATAGAAATATTGAAGTAATTAAATTAGCAAATCTTATTGATAAAACACCAGGTGCGGTTGCCTTTAAATTAGTTCATCTTTCAAGACAAGACCCTAAACACAAGGATAGAGTAAAAGGGTTGGCGAATCCAGGTAAAAATGCTATAGAAATTTATCATGCGTTCGAAAATAATTGGGCTGAAATGCTTTATGAGAGCGAACTTCTTTTAGCAAAATATCAAAATAAAACTATCGAAGATATTTTTATAGGAAAAGAAGCACTTAAAAAAATAAGCGCTGATATTTTAACTGATAAGCAAGGGATAGATATGGAAAGATTGGTTAAGACGAGAGTAAATCAATCTTTATTTAGACAGGTTGTAATAAATAATTATTCGACTAATTGTGCTGTATGTGGTTTAGATGTTGAGAGTTTATTGGTTGCAAGCCACATAATAAAATGGTCCGAAAATCATACTCAAAGATTAAACCCCGAAAATGGTATTTGCTTATGTAATATACACGACAAAGCATTTGAAGTTGGTTATATTGGTATTCAAAATGATTATAAAATAATTTTATCAAAAGAATTAAATAAAATAAAAAAAACTGAGACTTTTAATGCTTTGTTTAAAAGGCACGAAAGCAAATCAATTATTCTCCCAGATAAATTCTACCCTAATATAGATTTCTTGGAACAACATTTAAATTCTACTTTTAAAAATTAAAAACAAAGCTGAAATTGACAACTCTCGTGATGGGAAATTAGGGATGGAAATTGGATCAGCAAGAGAACGAATTGTAATTGCACTTCTCATCTACAAGTTTGGTGAGAAAAATGTCAAAACCGATATAGCAATAACTGAAAGTGAAATAGATGTTATTGTTTTTGATGAACCCATTTCAATTAAAACGGTAACAAATAAAAATGTTGTTGGTGTAAAATTAATTTGGACTGTTGATGCTCAAAAGGCTTTAGCATTTATAAATAACTACTCTCCTGAATGTGATATTTTATTTGTTCATATAAATTGGGGAGGAAAAGGCGCAATGTATCTTTTGTCTAAAGAAGGTCAAAAGGAAATTCTAAAAAAATATGGAAAAGCTTTTTATTTCAAATTGCCAAAAGCAGGAATAAATCCAAGAGGAGTTGAAATTACCAATGAAGCAATAAATAAACTTGTAGAACACTCTTCAACTAAAAAGATTGAAATTGATTGGAACAGGGACGAATCTGTAGAATACAATTCATATGCAAGATGGGTAGACCATTGGAAAGAAAAATAATAACTTTTAAAACACTCGACTCGCTTGACAAAAAGGCGAACCGACAAAAAAAGCCAGCAGGTAACAGCCGGACAGACGAAACATTTATGAACGACTTCAACATTACAAGAGACCAATTAGAAGCAGTTAAACGGCTTTTTCAGGACAGCAGTATTGACAAATTGACTGCGATTGCGACAACAATTAACCCACATTGCTCATAACGCTCGAAATGGTCGGTCAAAAAAAATATTTTCATGAGATATTGATGTTTTTTTGATAAATATCAATTTTTTTCGAACTTATAAAATTTCTATATCATTGATTGTGAACATTTTATATTTT
>JANOMP010000378.1:0-14520 GCA_031420365.1 Cytophagaceae bacterium | reverse complement strand
AAGGGGCAAAAAATATGCTCAATATTAGAGTAACAGATATGAATAAAAAATGGGAAAATGTAATAAATCTAGTAAAAAAGGATTTTAGAAAACCATGTCTAAAAAAAACTGGTTAATAGCGACATTTTGGGATGCACCCCCCCAAAAACCTTGTGAATCTGCAAGAAATACAAGGTTTTAATGGTTAAAAATGACAGATCAAGAAAGTAAGTTTGAACAGCTTATTGATGGAATTGTTTCAAAAGGCTATGCCATTTGTGATGATTTTTTATCTAAAGAAGAAGTCGAAAGTCTTAAAGTCAGATTTTCGGATCGCTTTGAAGCGGGCGAATTTAAAAAAGCGAATATTGGAAAACTGAGCGAATCACACCATTCAAGTTTTATAAGAGGTGATGAAATCTTATGGCTGGAACCTAAATCAAAAGACATAGCTGAAAAAATGTTGCTAGACAAAAACCAATCTTTTGTAAATTACCTTAATAAAACGTGCTATTTGGGAATAAATGAAACAGAGATTCATTTTGCTAAATACAATGCCGGGACGTTTTATCGCCGCCATAAAGATGCTTTTCAGTCTCAAAAAGGCAGAGTTTTGTCTGTAATTTATTATTTAAATATGGATTGGGTGGCTGCTGATGGAGGGAAATTGGTAATTTATTCCCAAGAAAATGGTATTGAAAAAGCGATTGAAATTGCCCCGATTGCTGGCCGAGTGGTTTGTTTTCAAAGTGAAAAACTAGCTCATGAAGTAAAAGAGACTTTTGTAGAAAGACTAAGTGTGACAGGCTGGCTGTTGGCTAATTAGTGTTCAGTGTGCAAAAATTGAATGCTAATAAATAGGAATTTTTAAGAAAGTAATTCGCTATCCCAAAACTAAACACAGATGTCCGTTAGCGGACAAAAATGGTCATCTAATATTAGGTTAAACGTTTGATAAATAACACATTAATAATCATGGCTTCTAATTGACGAACTTATGGTATACGAAAACATCGAGACCACACTAATATATAGATATATGGCTTCAGCAGAACGAAAAAGCAGGGTGGCCGATATTTTAGATCGATTTCAGATGGTAGCTAAAAAAGATCTTTTCCTGAGGCAACTTGCTGGAGGGCAACAACAATTGGTAGGGATAGCTCGTGCTTTAGTAACTGAACCTAAAATTATTTTGGCGGATGAGCCCTACGGGAAATTTAGATTCCGACCAAGCCAAATATATTATGAGAATTTGTTCGGAATTAAACAAAATAGATGGCGTTACAATTATCCAAGTAACACATTCTGACTTAAATTAAACGCCACTTATGGAAATAGAATAGTAAAACTAAAAGATGGATTGAATTATTGAATATATGTTTACTTTAGTAATAAAAAATGTCCTACATTAGTATTTTGATAAATCCAAAGGGGAATGGAAGAAAATAGTATTTTAATTATTGATGACGATGCAGAAATTTTAAATGCTGCTAAGTTGTTATTAAAAAGGCATTTTAAGAAAGTTTAAAAACAAAGGCTAAAAGCATAAAAATTGATTTAAGTGAATAAAACAGTATTGATAACTGGTGGTGGAGGGGAAATAGGGTCTGCCATTTGTAGAAAATTTGCGGAAAATGATTTTGATGTAATCGTTACTTATAATTCAAATTTAGATAAAGCAAAAAAGGTTTTAGAAAGTTTAAAAAAAGGAAACCATACTATCTTTCAGGCTCCAACTACTAACCTTGGGCTAGTTGAAAAACTTAAGAATTTTGTAACTGAAAAATATGGAAAACTGGATGTTTTAGTAAACAATGCAGGTATCACTACGCCTGTAAAACATGAGGATTTAGACGGACTTACAGATGAATGGATAGATAAAATAATGGCAACTAATTTTAGAGGAAGTTTTGCTATGTGTAGAGCAATGAAAGATTTGTTGTTTAAAAGTCAAGAAGAAAGCTCTTTAATTGTAAATATTTCATCTATTGCAGGAATCTATGGAATTGGCTCAAATGTGGCATATTGTGCTTCAAAAGCCGCCGTAGATTCTTTAACTAGGTCTTTGGCCAGAGCATTAGCTCCTAAAATAAGGGTCGTTTCTGTTTCGCCTGGGTTTGTGGAAGGAGAATATACTAAAAATTTTGATTCTTCTTTTCTCAAGAATCAAATGGACAATACCCCATTAGAAAGGTTTGCTCAAGGCGAAGATGTTGCTAAAGCTGTTTTTTCCGTAGCTACTCAATTAACATTTTCAACAGGAAATATTATAACAGTAGACGGAGGCCGCCTTTTGAAATAATTATTAAATTCTTTAAAGGCATTCAGGTAAAATATTCAAAAATAAGTAATCATAGTATAAGCAAAGCGTTTTGGAAGTACTAACTTTTGATAATAGTAGAAAATTTGTAAAGGATAAGTATTTGTTTTTAAATACTTTTGGTGATAATATTACATTTCAGAAATAGAATATGCAAACAGGAGTTTTTGACAATCAAGTAGTTATAATTACTGGTGCAGGAATAGGCATTGGTTTTGAAATTGCTGACAATCTTGCAAGCCAAGGGGCTAAAATTATTCTAAACGATATAGATGAACCTTTGGCAAAAAGTGCGGCAAATAAAATAAAATTCAAAGGGTATTCTTGTGAACCATTTGTAGGAGATATTTCAGAAATTGAAATAATTGAGAATATTGTAAAATTTGCGGTAGAAACATTTGGGAAATTGGATATATTAATTGCGAATGCAGGTATAACTACGTTTGGAGATTTTTGGGAGTATCAACCGGCTTCCATGAACCATTTATTACAAGTCAATCTCTTTGGTACCTATTTTATTACACAAGCCGCAACTAGACAAATGATGGCTCAAGGACATGGTGGTAGTGTTTTGTTGACTTCTTCGGTAACAGCTCATGCGGCTCATAAAAATTTAGCTGCTTATGGTATGACCAAGGCCGCTATAGATCAATTAGCAAAAAATCTAATAGTAGATTTGGCTCCTCATTTTATCAATATTAATACCATTGTGCCAGGAGCAACCCTAACAGAACGCACATTAGAAGATGCAGAATACATAGAAACGTGGTCTAGAATTACGCCTTCTGGTCGTCCGGCTTCAGTTGCCGATGTAGCCAATGCTGCACAATTTTTAGTTTCACCTTTTTCGAGACAAATCACCGGCCAAAATCTTGTTATTGATGGCGGATGGACATCCGTTGGAGTTTCACCTTACCATTAAAAGTTACAATGGGAAAAAGCAAGTTTTTAAAATTAATAAGCCAATTGGCTGTGACTAAAATTACATACGTTTTTGGATTTAGTATTTTGCTTTCATTTATATGTGATGCTCAATCTAAAAAAGGTAGTACTGTAATTGGTCCCGCTAATTGGAAGTTGGGTTTGTCTTTATATACATTTAGCAATTTGTCATTTCCAGAACAGCTCGACTATGCCGATAGTGTAGGCATAAAATATGTAGAGGGTTTCACTTTTGCTAAAGCAGGTGCTGAACTTAAAGACAGCCTAATTATGAATTTGTCGGTGTCGGGTATTGAGAAATTGAAAGCTAAAATTAATAAAAATGGAATAAAAATGGAGTCCATTTATATAACTGGAGGTAAAACGGTGGCCCATTGGAAGAGAGATTTTGAAATTGCCAAACTCTTCGACGTAAAATATGTCACCGCAGAACCCGCCAAAAACATGTGGGATAGTGTGGATAGCTTGGCGAAGGTTTTTGGAATGAAAGTGGCTCTACACAACCACTGGAACGGCAATAGTATATTTTGGCATCCCGACTCTGTTCTTGCAGCTATAAAAGGTCATGCCACTTTTGGTGCTTGTCCAGATCTTGGTCACTATCCTAAGTCTGGGTTAAATCCTATAGAAGCTGTGAAAAAATTAGAAGGCAAAATTATCGGCATTCACCTAAAGGACATCGCGGAGTATAACAATATCAAAATAAAAGATGTTACGGTCGGAACAGGGATAGTTGACTTTCCAGCTATTTTTAATGAATTAAAAAGACAGGGTTTTAAAGGAATTATTAACATTGAAAGAGACACCAAAGAATTGCCTAACAACTTAAATTCGGTAAAACAAACTGTTAATTATTATTATAAAATATTGAAATTGCCTGTTCCCCGCTTTGTTAATAAAGAATATCCAAAGGCCATCCATCATCTTTTAATATTTAATCTAAAAAGCAATACTTCAGAATCCGATCAGCAATATTTTTTTGAGAGAATGAATGCTATTGGTTCAATATCAGGAATTAGTAATTTTGGCATTTCCAAACAGATTAATCCAAATACAAAATTTAAATATGTGTTGTCTATGGATTTTGACTCAAAAGAAAACTACCAAGCGTATATCAAACATCCAAAGAATCAAGAATTCGTGCAAGCATTTTGGTTAAAAATGGTAGAAGATTTTTTGGTCATTGATACTGAAAAAGGTGATTTGAAAATAGAATAAACTAAAAAATTAGAATAGATACAAATTTATATTGAATAGATATTTTTTGAAATTTAAATTATGAGGGTAGCTTTTTTCTTCTGTTTTGTTTTGCTCTTTTTGTTTTCATGTGAGAACAACATCGACCCTAGAGAATTAAAGGCTTTTGGAAAAATGCCAGATTATGATTGGGTATTTCCTGAAGCTGAATTGAAAATAATAAATATTAATTTAGGTCAGGCAAATTGGGAAAAAATTCAAAGAGATATGGAATACCGGACTGCCAGAAAGTTCGGAAGTCCAACCACCATACCAGGAGTAGTTCCTCTTCCTGTAAATGGAGGCCTAGATGCTGTACCAGGTGACCCTATTTATGTGGAAACAGAAGTTAGTCAAGGTAATTTTAGTTGGAGAAAAGTGGGTTTTAGACTTAAAGGCAATGCCTCATTGTCCGGTTCGTGGAGAAGTGGAATCTATAAATTACCTTTTAAGTTACAGTTTGACGAATTTGAAGACCAATACCCAGATGTCAAAAATCAACGATTTTATGGGTTTAAAGAGTTGTCTTTTGCTCCAAGTTATGGAGATAATACTTTTATGAAGGAAAAACTTCTAACAGAATTGTTTAGAAAAGGTGGTGTAATGGCTTGTAAAGTAGCATATTATAAAGTTTTTATTGATTTTGGTCAAGGCCAAAAATATTGTGGAGTTTATCAAGTCATTGAGAGTGTAGCAGAAAAGATGGTAGAAACGCAAAGTGGCATAAAAGGAGGAAATGTGTATAAGCCAGAGTCAAACATGATTCAGTTTTTAGTCAATCAGTTCGAAAAACAAAATAATAAAGAACTAGCTGAATACACGGATGTAAAAGCACTAATTTCTGTACTTAATAGTAATTCTCGGCTATCAGAGCCAGAAAAGTGGAAAAAAGATTTGGAGGCAGTATTTAATGTTAATGGATTTCTTAAATATTTGGCCGTTAACAATACTGTTGGTAACTGGGATAGTTATGGACAGATTACTCATAATTATTTTTGTGCTACCATCAATGGGGTTATTAACTGGATCCCATATGATTTAAATCTTTCTTTTCAAATGAAGGGAGGTAATAATCGAACTGCATTGACCATGAATATGAAAGAAGTTGGCAACCAATGGCCACTTATTAGATATATAGTCGATGATCCGGCGTATTATTCTTTTTATAAAGAATCTGTAAAAGATTTTATAGAAAATACATTTACTCCAGCTAAGATGAGCGAATATATTTCTAAACATAAGGCTGTACTACTTCCTAATTTTATAGGAATTGGCGTGGAAGCACCACCTTATTCAAACCTACCCAATCCTCAAAGTTTTGTGCAAGCAGTTTCAGGTTTGGAAAGATATATTAATGATAGACATGCTGCTGTTTCTGCCTTTGTAAAAAATTAAGAATTAGGTTTTTTAATTATAGCATAAGCATGGCATTCCCTAATTCAGGGTTTCAGAAATATTTGGTTTTTGTTTGAGAATTATGCTTCTTATTGCAAGGGAACAATTCTTGCCTGGCTATACTTTATTCAAATAATAGTTGTCAATTTTACGGACTATATTTTTTAAATTTATAGATGAAAGATAAAAAGATACTTGTTTAATAATTGAAAAGAAAAAATAACCGAATGAAAATTAATCGACTTATTTTGCTTTTCTTGAATATTGGTTTCATTACATTACTTGAAAGTTGTAAAGCTCAAGAAAAAGCAATAATTCCTTCACCTCCTTCAATTACACTTCCGAAAACAATTTCAGGAGTAAAAGGCGTGTGGCTTACTAATGTGGCAAGCCAAGCACTTTATACTAAAGAAGGAATAAAGGATGCAGTAGATTTATGTCAAAAAAGCGGTATCAATACAATATTTATGGTGACTTGGAACAAAGGTAAAACACTTTATCCAAGCAAAATAATGAATGATTTATTTAAGATTCCCATCGAAGAGGCATTGGCTGGACGTGACCCACTTCGGGAAATATTAGATGCAGCCCATGCCAAAAACATTAAAGTTTTTGCATGGTTTGAGTATGGCTTTGCCGCTGAAAATAGTGGTTTTGGGGCACACATTTTAAGAACAAAGCCTCAGTGGGCATCCTTAGACAAAACGGGCAATACAACAACTAAAAATGGCTTTAAATGGATGAATGCCTTAAATCCTGAAGTTCAGGATTTTATGCTTTCTTTGTTAAAAGAAGTTACTCTTAACTATCCCGACCTAGATGGTATCCAAGGAGACGACCGACTTCCAGCCATGGCTGTAGAGGGCGGTTATAATCCCGAAATTTTAGCTAAATATAAATTGGAAACTGGCTCAAACACCCCTCTAAATGACAAAGACGAAACATGGGTAAGCTGGAGAGCAAACCAGCTTAATAAATTTATGGAACGTATTTTTACAGAATTAAAGAAAATAAATCCTAAAATTGGCATTTCTATGGCCCCTAGTATTTTCCCATTTTCAAAGACGGAGTATTTACAGGACTGGCCCACATGGGTAAGTAAAGGATGGGTAGATATGATTTGCCCACAGATATATCGCTACGATATTACCTCTTACAAAGCCGAATTGGCAAAAATTATCTCAGGCCAAATCAGTCCAGATAAAATTAAGATTCTTGCTCCTGGGGTGCTTTTAAAAGTGGGTTCATACCAACCAACATTTGAGTATCTAAAACAAATGATTGACGAAAATAGGAAAAATAAGCTAGAAAATGAAGTGTTTTTCTTTTATGAAGGACTCAAAGAAAATTCAGAATATTTTTTAAAAGAGTATCAAAAATAACTCTTTCCTTATTTGATCTTCAAGATTTCAGGTTGTTTATTCACATGAAAATCAAATACATCGTTTCTTGAATAATGACCTACCACATCAAAATCGAGTTTACTTTTAGCCAAAATAGAAAAGTCTAATTCTGCTGTTAAAAGGCCTTCTTGATTCCAAAGTGGGCCCGCTAATATTTCGCCCATTGGTGAAATAATTACACTTCCTCCTGAACACATTATTTCGGCCTCGTCTTTTAGGTCATCTTGGTAAGAAGCTGGATAGTCTGATTTTCTAACAAATTGATTTGCAGCCAAAACAAAACATCGGCCTTCCAAAGCCACATGCTGCATGGTTGCTTGCCAAGAGGGTCTGGTATCAGCCGTAGGAGCTAAATAAATTTCAACCCCCTTATTGTACATGGCCATTCTAGCAAGTGGCATATAATTCTCCCAGCAAATAAGACCTCCAACTTTCCCAATTTTTGTATTGAAACTTACCAAAGTGGCTCCATCACTTTCAGCCCAAATATACCTTTCTAAACCCGTAGGCTTTAGTTTTCTGTGTTTCCCTATAAGAAACCCATGATTATCAAAATACAAAAGAGAGCAATGTAAAGAACCTCCTACGTTTTCTTTTTCGGTTACTCCTAAGCCTACAAAAAGATTGGCTTTTTTTATAGCATCTCCAATTTTTTTAATATAATCTGAAGACGTTTCTATACTATTATTCCAATAATCAAACCATTGGTTCCGACTTTTCTCTGTTCTTTTTCCAATAGTGGCTTCGAAAGTCAATCCTCTTGGATAACACGGAATAAAAGACTCTGGGAATAGTAACAATTCACATCCTTCACTTGCCCCTTTTTCTATCCATTTTATGACAATCTGCACTGTTTTTTCGATATCGAATAGTGCAGGAGTGGCTTGAACGACACCCACTTTTACTTTTTTGCTTTGTTCCATCGGTTTTTACAAATCTATTTAAAAATGGCAATTTACTCATAAAAAGACACCCTTGAAAAAAATAAAATATTTTCATTTTTATAGATGTTAGATAAATAATTAAAAGCATCAATAAAAACAAAAAGAATTTCAAAAAAAATACCCTTTAGCTTTTTAACCTTCAAATTTCTTATTAGATTTAGTCAATATTCAACCATTACCCTATGAAATTTTTTTTATTCTCTCTTACATTTTTGATTTTAAGTATATTTTTTTTCTCCTTTCATGAAAATGAAAAAAATTATACCTTAAAAAATACTTCAAAAAACACTTCTCTAAAAATCATAGCGAATCTTAAAGATGAAACCATTTCTGTATATAGACTTTTGGGTACTAACCCTATTCTTACACAAGTCACTAAATCTAATCACAGACCATATTTACATCCAATTGTTGCCCCCGACGGCAAGAGCCTAATAACCGAATATAGCCCTGGCCATCACAAACATCAAACAGGTATTTATTGGGGCTATACTCGTGTAAATGGAAGGGATTATTTTCATCATCCCGAAGGCGACTATTGGCGTAAAGTTTCTTCCAAAATAATTATTTCCAAAGGCCCAGAAGTGAAATGGGAAACCGTTTATGATCTTTTAGACGAAAAAGGCAACGCTGTGCTTACAGAAATCCAAACTTGGAGTATGCAAGAAAAAGACGGAAAATATATACTCAATGTAGAGTGGGCCGGAGAAGCACAAACTGATGTTACCATCGGAAAATATGACTATGGCGGCCTATTTATCAGAATGCCTTGGAAACAGGGAATTGAAGGCGAAGTAATTAATGCTGCCCGTCAAAAAAATGATAAAGCCGAAGGACAACGTGCCATGTGGGTAGATGCAGGGATGACCACCGAAGGCAGAACAGATAGAGTACATGTGGCTGTGTTTGACCATCCTGAAAATAAGGGATTTCCCCAATATTGGCGGGTAGACGGACAGTTGGGCATAGGGCCTGCACGTGCAAGAATGGCAGACTGGAACATAAAAAAAGACCAAGTAGAAGTTATTAAGCATCAACTAGTAATATATACTGGCCCTTTAAATGATTTGGAAATCAATAATTTATGGAGTCAATATAGTGGACAAAATATGACTTATGCCCTTTGGGGAGTTGCCCAAAAAGAAGGTAGAGATGCTAAATTTCTAAGCCCAGAAGAAGCTGTTTCAAACATGTCGCTAAAAGAAGGATTTAAGGTAAACACTTGGGCTTCTGAACCCATGATTACACAACCTATGGCTTTTTGTTGGGACGATAGGGGACGCCTTTGGATAGCCGAAAATCGAGATTACGAGTCCCGTGGAAAAGGATTTTCAAATGCTGGAAACAGCCGAATTTTAATACTAGAAGACACCAATCATGATGGTGTGGCAGATACTAAAAAAGTGTTTTTAGAAGGTATCGCTTTCCCTGCCGCTATGGCTATCGGTTTTGATGGGCTATATTTGGGAGCACCCCCAAACCTGCTTTTTGTGCCAGATAAAAATCACGATGATCTTGCTGACACATCAAATATTGAAGTTCGGCTTACGGGCTGGGGCATTAGAGACCGACATGAAACACTTAATAGTCTGCATTGGGGTCCCGACGGATGGCTGTATGGCTGCCAAGGTTATGCTACACCTTCAAAAGTGAGAAAACCTGAAGGTAAGGGCCGCATTTACAAACACAAAGACCCATTTCCAGAAGATATTTTAAACGGAGAAGGCGTCGATATTAATGGAGGCGTTTGGCGTTATCATCCTACCAAAGATCTATTTGAAGTAGTAGCCCATGGATTCAGCAATCCTTGGGGGATTGACTATGACGCCAAAGGGCAAATTTTTATATCGGCCTGTGTGATTCCACACATGTGGCATATTGTGCCTGGCGGCATATACCATCGCCAAGGCGGACAACATTTTAATCCTTACATTTATAGTGATATTCGTACAATAGCAGACCATAGCCACCGCTCAGCTCATGGTGGTGCTAGGGTTTATCAGTCTGATGCCTTCTCTAGCGAGCACCAAGGCAGAGTTTTCATGGCCAATATTCACGAGCATGCGGTACTGTCTGATGTTTTAGAGAAAAAAGGCTCGGGTTTTGTGGCCAAGCATGGGGATGAACTTTTGATGGCCAACAATGCTCAGTGGGTGGGCTTCAGTATGGAAGTAGGCCCAGACGGGGGAGTGTATGTTCTCGATTGGCACGATGCGGATATCTGCGGCCAAGAAGTTGTAAATGGAGAAACCGGAAGAGTATTTAGAATTATGCCTAAAGAAAACAAGGCTCAAAACTGGGAAGGAAGAAATGAAGATCTCAATTCACTTTCTGACAAAAAATTAGTGGCTTTGCAAACCAATGCTAGCGACTGGCACGCCAGAAGGGCTCGATTGATTTTACAAAATAGAGCTACCAAAGGCAAAATAGAAACCTCCGCTTTGGTAGACCTAAATGCAATGTTTGAATCAAACCCTAATTCAGATTACAGATTACGAGCTATGTGGACATTGTTTATTACCAATAGCTTAAACCAAGAAGTTCTTTTTAAAACTCTAAGCGACAAAAACGAATACATAAGAGCATGGGCTATACAAATGCTTTGCGAAGACAAAAGCGCCAGCAAAATCGTAAAAGACCAAATGATAAAAATGGCGAGAGAAGACGTTTCGGCAGTAGTTAGGCTGTATTTGGCTTCTGCTTTGCAACGAGTAGATATGGCCAATGCTTGGCAAATAGCTGAGGCTTTGGCACTGCATATAGAAGATATAGAAGATCATAATCTTCCTAAGATGATATGGTTTGGTTTGGAGCCATTAGTAAAAAGCAATCCAAGTCGAGCTATTGCATTGGCCCACGCCTCAAAGATTCCACTGATTACCAATTATTTAGCTAGAAGGCTAATAGACGCCAATTTGCCAGAAATAGTGATAGGCTCAATGGCTCAAAATCCAAAAAACCAAGTGGATATCTTAAAGGGAATAAGGGATGCTCTGGAAGGAAGATTTGATTTAAAAGCACCGAAAAACTGGGCGGTTTTAAATGCCAAGTTAATATTAGCAAAAGGCGAAGCCGCCACCTTAGCATCTCAGATTTCGCAGCGATTTGGCGATACACAAACTTCGCAACAACAAATGGCAATCTTGAAAAACAAAAATGCTCCAATTATTCAAAGGCAGCAAGCTATCCAATCACTTTCTGCAAGAAAAAGAGAAGAATTGGTGACAGAAATTCCCGAGCTTTTAAATGATTCAAAACTTAGAATGGAAACCATAAAAGCAATTGCTGATTATGATAATGTGGCTTTCGGGAAATTGTTGGTTGACAAGTACAACGATTTTTCTACCCTCGAAAAACAACAAGCTATTCAGACCCTATCCTCTAGGTCTAAATATGGTTGGGAATTGACAACCGCCTTAAAAAATCAAAAAATAGCCAAACGTGACGTGCCACCCTATGCAGCGCGACAGCTTTTAAGAGTGGTGGGAAGTGGCTTCATTGAAGTTTGGGGACCAATAGAACAAGAGCCTTCTCTTGAAAAATCGTATGCAAAATACCAGCGAATACTTACTGAAAAAGCCTTGACAACTGCAAGCCCCATAAAAGGAGAAAAAATTTTTCAAAGTGCATGTGGTACATGCCATAAGATGTTTGGAAAAGGTGGCAATATAGGGCCAGAGCTTACAGGATCTAACCGAGCAAATACCGACTATATCTTGTTTAATGTGCTAAACCCAAGTGGCGAGATTCAGGATGATTACAAACTGGTGGTAGTGACCACTAGAGACGGCCGCACATATTCCGGAAACGTGATAGGTGAAAATGAGCGCCAACTTACTTTACGAGTTGTAGGCCAAGAAAAAGTATTTGTAAACAAAGCTGATATTCAGTCAAGAGAAACAATGCCTTCATCTCTCATGCCAGTAGGTTTGTTTGACAATATGGAAGAACCTGAAATTTTAGATTTAGTAAAATATTTACGTACGATGAAAAAGCAATAGTAAAAAGAATACTGCTAAAAAAGTGAAATGAATATTAAAAGTGTCAAACAATTTATGTCACCTAAAACAAAATGTACAAATCATACTTTTTACTTCACTTGTGAAATTCCTGCATTTTTTGAAATTTTGAATGTTTCACAAAATTACAGGTTTTACAGGCTTTTTTTAAATAAAAACTTTCGGATACTAGTGTGGTCAAATAAAAAGCCCGATTGATATGTTGGATATTTAGGGGAATATTTGTAGTTTTAGGGATTGACATTTCAGATATTTGATACACTCAGAAAAGGGGCAGATATATGAAATATAAGCGCCATAAATCATAAAAAAACAGAGTGTATGGCGGTTATACACTGTTAGCTACAAGTGAAAAAACATGAGTAAAGATTTAAACAAAGCATTTTCTGAACCCAATCTTGCTTTAGCTTGGAAGTGGCTGAATTCTAACACAGAGACACTTTACAAGAATTATTTTAGAGATTTGTACAAAGCATTCGCATTGTCTTGTGACGAAAACATTAAGGATATATCCAAAGAATTAAAAACTGGGACATATGAGCCCTCTTTAGCAATTAAAGTACTCTTACCTAAAAAGTCAGGGATTTTACGTCCCTACACATTGTTAAGCGTTAAAGACCAAATAGTTTATCAAGCATTGATGAACATCATTGCGGAAAAAATGCATCCTAAAGTTAAGTCTGCGTATTTAAAAGACACTTTTGGGCATTTATATGCTGGTAAAAATTCGGATTTTTTTTATAAAAAATGGACTGATGGCTACAAAGCTTTCAATAAAGAAGTTACAAAATCATTTAATAAAGGATATAAGTATACTGCTACTTTTGACCTTACCGCTTGTTATGATACTATAGACCATAAAGTCATTGAATATTTTCTTTTAGATCTTGGTTTTGAAAAAGAATTTGCTCAATTCTTAATTAAATGCTTAGTTTCTTGGACAGCGCTTCAACCAGAGACAATTTATTTAGGACATGGTATCCCACAAGGTTCAATATCTTCAGGTTTTTTGTCAGAATTAGTACTTAAACAATTTGATAAAAAATCAAATTACAATGGATTAGATATTGAGTATTTTAGATATGTTGATGATATCAGACTTATGGCAAAGGATGAAATTCCTTTGCGGAAATCTTTAATTAAATTAGATCGAATTAGTAAAAATATTGGATTATTTCCTCAAACAAATAAAATTAATATTCATGAAATCACCAATATTGATATTGAAATAAAAGATCTATCCTCACCCGATATGGATCCCCAAGAGTTAATTGACCAAAATAAGGTAAATGAAAGGTTAAAGGAACTAACAAAAGACAATAGAATAATAGATGAAACAAAATTCAAGTATATTCTTGCTCATGCAAAACCGAACGCAAAACTGAATAATAAAATTTTAATAATTCTTGATAAATATCCTCATTTATACACCTCTATTCTGAATTACTTTGGCAAATACAAAATATTTCCGAAAACTATTTCTAAAAAAATATTTTCACTTTTAGAAAAGTCGATTGGTTTATATGAAGAATTAACAGCATACTTTTTAAGAGTATCATTCGACAAAATTCATCCGTCAGTTAAACCAGATTTAATTAATTTATGTGATGAAATGTGGAAAAAAGAAGCGAGTATCGAGTCAGATAATTTAAGACTTATGCTATTAGTTTGGAAACTGAACAACAAAGTCGTAAAGTATTCAGAACTTGAAAAAATAATTAAAAAAGAAGATTGGTGGATTATCCAAGGATTAATGGAATATATTGATATTGATTTATACGGAAAGCCAACGTATAGTCAACTTATTAATGACCTTTTGACACATACTAATTTTGAGGTAGCAATCAAATCCTCGTATTATGCGATTCGACAAGATATAGATATTACAAAAAATATTGTTGACATAAATAAATCTGCTCAAATCTCACTAAAAAGTGTTCAGAAAATTGGAAAATCAATCGTAAAGTCAGACTTAATAACAAAATGTCTAGAATATATATTGGACACCAAACTTGACAATACAATTAATTGGAAAAAGGTAATAACCGAACCTAGATATTTAAAGTCTTGCGGAAATCAAATTTTTCAATGCAAAGCTTATGTGCAAACAGATGCAACAGCATTAGTTAATTCTTTAGATGTAGGGCATCTCTAAAAACTAACAATTGCAATAAATAAATTTATAATTATCTGTATATCAGCTATATAATTCGTATATTTACGTATGAAAAAATTCAAAAAACATCGGGATTTTGGTTTTTTCGATGCGGATATCCGGATCG
>JANOMP010000377.1:0-7325 GCA_031420365.1 Cytophagaceae bacterium | reverse complement strand
AAGGGGCAAAAAATATGCTCAATATTAGAGTAACAGATATGAATAAAAAATGGGAAAATGTAATAAATCTAGTAAAAAAGGATTTTAGAAAACCATGTCTAAAAAAAACTGGTTAATAGCGACATTTTGGGATGCACCCCCTTGCGAATACCAATTGTTCAAACCATAGCCATCAACCAGCCATACAAACTCATTACTTCCAATCGAATTATCCACAGTTAAAGTATAGGAAGTTGCCGAATTTTTAACAATCTGAGTAATTTTTAGAGGAACTGTTGGTGGTAATGAATTCGAAGTTTGATTAAGCTTTGTAAACCAATCATCTGCGGCTTTTTGTAATGAACTACCACTAAAATGAACAAAATAATGACTGGAACGTTGAATGCTCGAATTAGTACTATTAATATCATCTGTATTTGGTCCTTCAAAAACATTAGGCAATGATGACGTTTGATTATTTCTCAAAGTGGCTGAGGTATATAGTTTATCTGTTTGATTACCTTTATAATTAACATTATTAGGTACTGTTGAAATATTAACGCCTGAAGAAATACTTGAATTAATTATGCTAGCAGATTTGGGATATAAACTAGTTTTAGCTATAAACCAATTTAAGCTTGTATTACTTGAGGTACCCGTGGCATATTCCCGAGATTTATTGATAATAGCTGTTAAGCTATTTTGATAACCACCCACAGTCACATTACTATTATTATCCATAATTGCCTCATGATCAGCCTCTCCTTGGTGCCATAAGACACCTTTAGCACCAAAAGGCCCTGCATAAGTTTCAAGGGTCTGTTTAAATTTTCCCATTAAAGTTTGATTAAATGGTCTTCCCAAAAATGCTGATCTTGAGGAAGAATTTAAATTTGGATTAATATCCCAAATATTCAAAAAATCAAATCCGTTGTCTTGTAAAGCTGTTGATGGAGAGGCTACATTAAACCACATTGTAGGTGTACCACTGTAAATATGACTATTTGCAGGATTTGCAATTCGATGAGCTAAAGGAGCCCAATACCAAGAATTATATCCGTTTGGATAAATACCTATTCTATCAGCATCATTTGCGGGGTCAGCAACCATGCCATTTTCAAATTCCGAAAAACCAGTCTTATAAGGTATGGCAAATTCTATGAATTTTTGAGGAAGATTTAATCCTCCATTACCAATCATTTGTTCACTTGTTTTACTATTCAGTACCCTAGCCATTGGACTATGATTGGTATTATTCAAAATTGTAGAGACAGTATTATCTCTAGGAAAATTAGGGTTAAGAGGACCTTGAATATGATAATTAGAACCTCCATAGCCGGAAGCATTTGACTGACCTGCAATAAAATAGACATCGCCTACCCCGAACTGAACCTGATGTTTAATACTTCTTACAGTATTCAATCCAAACCAATTATTCCATTTTCTGTAAATTGATAAGCGATACCATCCTTTACTTAGATTTGAATTATAAGTAGTCGAAAACACGCCTCGTCCTATTCCACCAGTTAAAACACTAAAGTTGGTGCTTAGCGAAGCATCATTTACAATAACTTGCCAGCTGTTTGCACCATCTCTTTTTTCTATGCGGTAAAACATCGAATTTGTATTTTTCACTTGACCACCAAAAGTAATTTGAAAGACCCCAGAGCTATTAGCTTGAAAGACAGACCCCTCTGTGGGAAAGGTAATTATTTCAGTTTGGCCATTAACCATTTTTAAAAGGCATAGTATGGCCACTGAAATAAATATTATTTTTTTCATAATTATTAATTTTTAAGATTTTGATTAAAACTTCAAAAAGTCTTTGGTATTTACGACGGGTATGTCAGTTTTATACTGACTATTAATGAATTTGATTATTTCGTTAGCTATAACAGCCTGACCGAAGGCAGTTGGGTATAAGCCATCGACACTATAAAAATTACCCTCAGGCCATTTTCCATTTACTTTTATACCGTCGTCCGTCACATAAGAACCCTCCCATATTTTTCGATACAAAGCATTTAAATCAAATAAGGGCACATTTAAATAATCAGTATAAACACTTAAACTTTTATTATATAATTCCACATTTTTTGAAGGCTCAGAATTATCACCGATTAGTAAACCTACATTACTTTTGATTGGGTTCTTTTTAGATACACCTGGCTTTAAATTGATATTCACATTTTTTCCTAATATGCTATCCAAAGCAGCCGAACCATAAACATTTCTTTCGCCGGGTGTTGGTAAACGGTAGCCTAAATATTGATTCAAATAGTCACCGTCGTCCAAAAACAAAGCAGGTAACTGATAAGTACTAAATATCTTTAGGAGTTCCTCCTTATAATTCCGGTTATAGTACCCACTGTATTTGAACAAATCTGGGCTATTAATAATAATTCCTTTGTTCATCTTTTGATTGCTAAGTCTTCTTACTAAGTTATCATCTAAATGAGGTTGTTGCATGAAAGAAGCCATTCCATCTTCCCGTGAATAGAACCCTTCCTCGAGATATTTTTCCCAATTTCTTTCTTTAAGAGACTGAAGGCTTAGTTCATTAACGTTTGATATTTGACCAACTAGACTAGCTGGTGTCAAAACAAAAGTACTTAAACCCTCTGGCTCAAAAATAAAAAAATCGTATACCCTGCCCTTTTTTAATTCATTATAAAATACAACTTTATTGCTTCCGTTTCTTTGGTCTAGCTTCCCGATACGTTCGTAATTCCTGCCTAAAGGCTTTATGTAACTATCCGTACTTCTGACAAAAGCCTTTGCCTTCCAATTCTGAGTAGAAAGGTCAATCCCGCTGTTATTAACAACATTTTTTATTTTAGGAACTGGTCCATTAGTAGGATTAAAATTTGTAAATGCTTTTCGCTCTGATCCATTGTAATCATTGGCATCAAAAAGAGGCAAATCAAAACTAATGCCCATTTGGTTGGCTATAATATTAGGATATGAGGTAATCATTCCCTCGTTGAACCATCCCCCATCTCTAAATCCAGAGGCTATTGTCCCTCCGATAACAACCATTTTCAAAGGTTTACCTTTTAGGTTTAAATCTACTTGGTTTTTAATATTATCCAACTTCGCAACTTTATAAGGCTTGCTTAGTTTGATATCCTTAAAAGTAATTACAGTATCACCAACAACAGGATATTGATAGAAAAAAATACTATGTTTTTTTTCACCAATCTGTTTTTGCAAGTTTTTATCATCCCTAGTCTTCACCGTATCCCCATCAATAATCACAAATGCCGGATAATTTAAGGTAGGCTCCAAAATCTCTTTTGAGTTGCAGCTGAGCAATAAGCTGGCTGCCAATAGTGTAGTAATCATAATTTTTGTTACCATTTTGTTTAATTTAATAAAATATTTCTAAATGGTCACATATGTCATAGTAAAGCATTTAAGGAGTGGTCTGTGTGTTTCTCTTCAAAGGCTGTGTCTGTGATTTACGTAACGGTAATTTTGAGTTAGTAATAACCAATCAAAAATAATGTTTTCCTTCGGAATATTGCAATTGTAATGCAAAAGTGAAAAAAAAAAAAAAATGACATTTCAAATAATTTGTGTTATTTTTCTAAATATCAGCTTTATTCAGGTAGAAATACGTGCCATTTACGTAAAAATACTTACAGATTTTTCTCATAACTCCACCAAAAAAAATCGCAACCCAAAAAACATGAGTCGCAATTCCTTATAATTTCCAAAAAAAACCAAAACCTTCCTAATTACAACCACTGTAGATTCCACTTTTTCTTTTGTTTTTACTCTGATAAGATAATTCCCTCCACTGATATTTTGAGCAGTAAATGGTATCTCATTTTGACCTTCAATACCCTCGGATTTTATGCTTTGGTAAATTTTGCTAGTTGAGTTTATCAAGTCTATATCCAATGAACTTGCCGTTTCCAAATACACTTTTATTTTGAATGTTCCTTGATTAGGATTTGGATATATGGAAATAAACGACGAAACAGCTTCTTTTATAAAATCTTGGTCGGAGGTTACTCTTGCCCCGCCTGTGGAAGTATAAAATGGCGTACCATCAGGTTCAGTACCATACTGCCACCCACTTGGAGATGGAAATTGAGAACTATTTGGAGTAGCAAGTCCAGGCTTTAAAAAATGCAAAAAAAAGTATTTCCAACTTTTAGAAAGCTAGACAGTGGAATCCTGTTGGCAAGGATTTGAAAGTTATTAAAAGGTTAGATACCTCTCCTTAAAAAAAAGAAAAAACCTTCGAAATTACGAAGGCCTTTCTCACTTTATAGCCATGAAAACTAATATTCTTTTTAAACTAATGATAGTTTTAATTCATTCAACTTCTTTTTAACAGAAGTATCTATCTGCGTATCTCCAACTCTTAAAACATACCCACCTATCAAACTTTGATCTATCTTTTCTTCCAACTCAACTTTCATTTTAGTTGCTTCCTCAATTAAACGAATAAACTCGTGTTTTTGTTTTAAAGTTAATTCTTCAACAGTAGTAACTGTTACTTTTTGTATGCCGTTTTGTAGATTATAAATTTTCTGAAACTCTTTTGATATAGAATAAATAAGCTTTTCGCGGTTTTTTCTAGTTAAGACATTAAAAATTGAGAAAGTCACTGGATTAATATTATTTTCAAATATTGCATTCAAAATTTTCAATTTCTTGTCGTGTCTTACTATTGGATTTGCCATTACTGCAACAAAGTTGCTATTTTCATTGCAAATTTTTTCAAAAAATGACATATCTTTATTCACCTCTTTTACCACCCCTTTTTCATTTGCTAAGTCAATTAACGCCTTGGCATAACGATAAGCTACTATTGATTCTGACATAAAATTATAATTTTTCTAAAGGACAAGTAATATTTCTGAAAATTAATTTAATTTAGTATCAGAAATCAATTCCGACACAAAAATTTGTTGCGATTTTTTATCTGCTAACTCTCTTCTAATAATTCTTTCAGCTATCTCTATAGAAAACTTTACCATATCTTCTTTGATTTGGGCAGTCATAGCTACTCTTTCTTGTTTAATAGCTTCCCTTGCATCATTCATTATTTTAGCAGTTTCATTAACTGCTTTAGATTTAGCTTCAATAATTAACCTTTCAGATGCTTCTTTAGCTTGTTTAATTATTAAATCACGCTCTATTCTAGCCTCTGCTTTTTCGGCTTCATTGTTTGACTTCAATTTCGCCATTTCAGCTCTTGTTTCTTCCGCCATTTTTAAAGCAGAATCAATATTTTCGTTTCGCTCTTTCAAACTGCTTAAAATAGGTTTCCAAGCAAATTTACTTAAGAGAAAAAATAAAACACCGAATATGATAATCATCCACACTATCAAACCCGGATTTGGGGTTATTAAATCCATTTTTTAAAATAATATTAAATAAAAATAGTTTACAAAATTCAAAATCTCAAAACCTAAAAAAATCAAATTTTAGATTTTATTTTAAAAGGAGTAATAACGCCTAATGCGAATATTACTCCTTAAAATACATTTTTCGGATTACCCTAAGGCTACCAATAAACAAAGTACTACAGCAAATAAAGCCACAGCCTCAACGAATGCTGCGATAATAAGCATCATAGTTTGAATTTTACCAGAAGCTTCAGGCTGACGAGCAACCCCTTCCATGGCAGATCCACCAATACGACCGATACCAATACCAGCACCAACTGCTGCAAGACCTGCACCAATACCAGCACCCATTACAGCAAAACCGTGGCCACTATCAGCGGCTACTTGCAAAAGAATTTGTAATAAAGACATGATTAAAACAATTTATAAATATAAAAAAAAATACACTTTTGAATAGCTCTGATTTAAAAACTTAAATAAAAATTTAATCTAAAAAATAGAAAAGGATTTAAGTCAAAACACAATTAAATATTTATCAATGAGCATGATCTGTTCCATGAGCTTCTTCAATAGAACTTCCAATATACATTGACGACAATAAAGTAAAAATAAAAGCTTGCAAAAAAGCAACTAATAGTTCTATAATGTTCATGAAAGTGGCAAAAATTGTTACTCCAAATCCAACAGCATAACTTTCAAAAATAAATATTAAACCAACTAAACTAAGAATAATAACATGGCCAGCTGTAATATTGGCAAAAAGCCTTATCATTAATGACATGGGTTTCATTAATACTGAAACTGGTTCTAAAATCCAGAATAATGGCAATAACCAACCGGGAACCCCTGGAGGCTTTACTAAATGTAACCAATAACCCTTGTTACCGCCAATGTTTGTTATTAAAAAAGTTATAATTGCTAAGACTAAAGTAACTGCAATATTTCCAGTAACATTGGCTCCTCCAGGCAAGAGACCCAAAAGGTTGTTAAATAAAATAAAGAAAAATAAAGTAAGTAAATAGGGTAAATATTTTGCGTAGTTTTTCCCTATGCTCGGCTTTACAACCTCATCTTGAATAAAAACAATAATAGGCTCTAAAAAAGATTGTATACCACTTGGAGCTTTTCCTTTATTTTTAGAATATCCTTTAGATACTAACAAAAACACAACTAACAGTAAAATTGCACTTAGCAACATAGACGCAACGTTTTTGGTAAATGATAAATCCCAAACTTTAACGGATTCATCTATCTTACCATTTACAGTTATTTTATGGATATGTTCATGTTCCAGAATAAAACCATTAAATACATTATTGTTTTCATGAAATCTTTTGGAAGAAAAAATATCAAAACCATGCTTTTTTGTGTAAAGTATGATAGGTAACGGGATAGAAACACCATGCGTAAACTCCCACTCATGTGAATCTTTAATATGATGAAAAATCATTTCACTAATATTAAATTTTTCTTTGGTTTCTTCCGCTTCTATGGGTTCTTGAGCAAATGAAAAAGAGGAGGCGAATAAAATTAAAACTGAAACAAACGTATAGACTTTCAACATTCTTTGTTAAGTTATAAATCAAAATAAAAGGGTAAAACCCTTAAAAACGACGCAATTTACGAATAAAAATTGAAATCTCAAAAATTGTAAAAAATAAATATAATACAATAGTATTTATGACAAATAAATTGCGATTTTCTTTGAATTTAAAAATTCCAAAACCAATGAAAACTAAAATTAAAACAATTCGTATAACCACCGCAGATAGATAAAATTGAATGAATTTTTCACGATTGTTTTTCATTCCTAGGTCAACCAACATCATTACGAGAAAATTTAAGGAAACAAAAAAAGCAAAAATTATCCATTTTTGAGGATGCAAATAGCTTGAAAAAGGAGACATAGAAACTAAAAATAATACAATAAAAGATATAATGCCCGCTGAATAATTTTTTAAAATCATAAATACCCATTTT
>JANOMP010000376.1:0-1534 GCA_031420365.1 Cytophagaceae bacterium | reverse complement strand
TTAAATGCTATTTTTTTTTCTTTCATTTATTGGGAGTTTGCGTAGCTTTGCCTTGCTTTGCCCAAAATATTTGTACCAACTTGCCTGCTGGGGCAGTTGCTGGCGATTTTGAGCTTTCTGGTAACGTGTATGCAGGATGTTCTCCATTCAACACTACCGTAGTTGATAAATCTGGTGGAACAGACATTAGATACGATTTTTATTATACTAACAAAACACCCGCTCAGCTAGATACAACTAATAATTCTAAAAAAACTACCAATGCGTATTTTGTGAATACAGCCACCAGTGTTTATACCATTTTACAATATGGAAAAAAGAATGGCAAAGACATGTTTGCTTGTAAGAATGTGACGGTGAGGCCGAATAATCAGCCTGTGTTTAGTTATACATCCTGCAATTTAAACTTTCTGAACTTGATTATACCGAAAGACCCAGCGAATAATTTTGATTTTTATACCATAGATTGGGGGGATGGTTCTTCCATTATTACTGTTAATTCACTTCCTTCCGTTCAGAATAAAAATTATTCTTCTTCTGTTATTACTAGAGACATTAAGATTACCGGCCACAATACTATCCCTACTGGATGTGCTCCTCCCCCTTTTCAAACGGTTAAAATGGATGGTAGTGGAGATTTCCCTAGAATAACAGAACTTGAGACTTTAGAAGGTGGAAAAAAGGTAAAGTTAACATTCACAGGTGCTTTTGATAAACATCAAATTTATCAAAGAGCAGTGACTGGAACTTATTCTTTTCCAAATTTTAAATTGGAGTCCAATCCAGGGACTTTGGAGATTCCATTAATTGGAACAGAACAGAATTGTTTTATGATATATAAAAATCCAGCATGTATTCAGTTAAGCGGGGAGGTTTGTACTATTAAATTAGATTCCATAAAACCACAAGCTGCGTTTAGTAATGTTGTTTCATTTGAAAGGCATCCTATTAATATTGTGTCCACCATCCTTAATTTTTCAAAAGTTTTAAAAATTGATTATCAAATAAATGCTCAAATTACAAGTGGAAATTCCATAACAAATTTAAATTTAATACCTAATAATTCCCCTTTTGTCCATAATATTGCCAATTGTTCGGCAAAATATTGTTATCAAACTTTGGCCACAGTTACTGGGGAGTGGGGTGTCAATCCTAGTATTCCATATACTTCTTTAGTGAAGTCTGAAAAAATGTGTTTAGATAGAAAAACAATTGTTGCTCCTGCCTTAACGGATGTAAAAATTAGTGTTGAGTCTAGTTCAAAAGTTAAAATTGACTTTAAAGAGAATACTTCTTGGCCAATAGCACCAAAGTCATTTGTGCTTTTTAAAGATAGTTTAGGTGTGTTTTCAAGAACAGATAGCATTATTTCTCTCACTTCTTCGTCTAAATTTTTTAACCAAAATGTAAATACGTTATTAGAAAAACATTGTTATAAAGTTGGATTCCAGGATAATTGTGGGAGTAATTCAGCACTTTCAAATGCGGTATGCTCAATAAATTTGAACCTTTCAAAAAATGAGGATTTAAGTTG
>JANOMP010000375.1:0-1706 GCA_031420365.1 Cytophagaceae bacterium | reverse complement strand
GTGCATTGGGTCAAATGCTCTTTATAGCACCATTATGGAATTGAAACCAGAAAGGGTGACGGTTCGATTCCATCCCTCCTGACAACTCTTTATAGCACCATTATGGAATTGAAACAAGAAAAAATGGCCACGATAGAAACCTTTAACGGACTCTTTATAGCACCATTATGGAATTGAAACGACTATTGCAGGGGTTAAGACATTTTCAGTAGATGCTCTTTATAGCACCATTATGGAATTGAAACGGAAGAGGAAAAGGAAAAATTAGAATACCAAAGAGAACTCTTTATAGCACCATTATGGAATTGAAACCAAAACCTGCGTGTAGGTGCGGTTATCGGCTGCCCTCTTTATAGCACCATTATGGAATTGAAACATTGCAGTAATTATCCCTCCCCTTACTTCTTCTGTTACTCTTTATAGCACCATTATGGAATTGAAACTTTTTTGGATAGTAAGAAAGGAAATGTAATGCTAGTGCTCTTTATAGCACCATTATGGAATTGAAACTTTAGACAGCACGGTAGGTTTGTACGCAACTGATAACTCTTTATAGCACCATTATGGAATTGAAACAGTTACAAACATCTCCCCTGTTTCGGTTTCAATAAACTCTTTATAGCACCATTATGGAATTGAAACGCAGTAGCCTCTGCAGTTAATAAAGTAGCTACGGCTCTTTATAGCACCATTATGGAATTGAAACATAAGCTGAATATCAGCGGCTTTACCCTCTGTACTCTTTATAGCACCATTATGGAATTGAAACTCACTTATCGGTTGCTCATACAATTCCACTAATTTCCCTCTTTATAGCACCATTATGGAATTGAAACTTAATAATGAAGAGGAAATAGTAATTAGACTATTGTCTTTATAGCACCATTATGGAATTGAAACCTTAGTAATCGCCGCATCCATTCGATTCCAGAACTCTTAAAAATTTTGCTCACTTTTTTTAAGCAATACGTAATCAAAGTAATTTCGAGAACTAAATTATCAAAGGGAACAATAAAATACCTGAATTCAGTAATTAATTATAAATTATCTTTAATAATTTGAATAGTTCTGCCTTTTTCAACTGCCTTAACTCTTTCCACTTCCTTTTGGTAATTTATTCCATAGGTAGTAGGTTGTTGAATATTAGAATAGTTATTTTTCTCCAAACTATTTTCACACTGCTTAATTAATGAAAACACCATTTCGTCTCTTAAACCTTCTTTTATGGCGAGATTATATAAAACTACCGCTTTTGATAAATAATCTGCTGTGCCTTCTTTTGTAGTTTGTTTATAGGCAAATCTTTGTAATTCTGAGGCTTGTTCTAAGGTAATTCTTGGTAAAAGCCCCCTATTTGGATCAAAAGGATTTAATGTAATTAAAGCTGTTAAATTTTGTTTGGCAATTTCATATTTCCGGAAGGCCCTATAATCTTCCGTCTTTTTCCAAAGATACATGGCTCTAGAACTATTTTTTATCTGATTATCTATTTCAACATTTCCTTGAAATTCAGAAACTTTGGATAAATCTCTGTATAAAAAGAAAGCATCCCAATATCTTCCTGCTTTAAAATAATTATCTGCATCCTCTTTAAGGTACATTTGTGATTGGCCAAAAGTAAACTGGCTAATTCCAAAAAAAAATACAAAAATTGATATTAACTTAAATCTCATTTTTTTATTATGTTAAACATATAATGAAAATAA
>JANOMP010000374.1:0-1257 GCA_031420365.1 Cytophagaceae bacterium | reverse complement strand
TATAAAATTCAGGGTTTCACTCTAAATCCTGTAAATCCGTTTTTTTAAATTTTGTTCTGAAATTAGACAATAATTATTTTACAACTTTCATTATACCATTCATTAATCGCCAATGTCCAGGAAATGTGCAAACATATGGATAATTTCCGATTGAAGTTGGAGCTTTAAAAATCAATTTAAAACTTTGATCTGGAGTAACTAAAGGGGTAGCGAATAATACTTCATTTAATAATGGAACATAGTTTTTTTCAGCTCCCTTTTCATCCATCATCATTTTGTCTGCAGCTGTTCCCACTTTTTCCATGGCTTTTGGTTTTACAATAACTAAATTATGTTGCATAGCGTCGGGGTTTTCAAAAGTAAGTTCAACAGTTTGACCTGGTTTAACCGAAAATTCTTTAATATCATATTTCATAGCCTCCCTCACAGCCTTTATTTTTACTATTTTTACTTCTCCATTTAGCTTAGTATCCTCCAAAACATTCCAGGCTTTTAATAATTTTTCCAACCTTGGGTCAGTCATTTTATTTAGATTTGTCAAAAATACGCTAGAAGTAGGCTTAATCTTTATGTCTTTTATTCTATAATTCCACCCTTCAGAAATGGCTTTTATCACTGAGTTTTTACCTTGATTATCTAGACCTTGTGCCGTTTTCAATATAGTTACAAGTGAATCCGCATTTGCTACAGATGCATAAGAACGAATAGATCTTTCTAGGGCAAATGCATTCATATCTGCTGGTGCTGAGAAAGTTATTTTCTTGCTTAATGCATTATTTTTTTTGTTACTTTCTGTTATCTCATTGTTTTTATCTAAGATTAATTTTAAATTATATTCCCCGATAATATCTGCAAAAAATGAAATGTTTCCGATCCAGGGGCCGTTTATGTTTTTTGTAATTGAAACAGTTTCCCCAGACTTGATTCCATCTTTATAGTTTTTGCTCAATTGATCTACTTTGATACCCATTCCTTCGAATGTTAAATCCAATTGAACTAATTTTTCTACTGGCAAATCGATTGTTCCTTGATTTTTTACATCAACTATTACATTTATTCTTTCTCGCACGGATGGATTGGCTGGGTCAATTTTAATTCCTGAAATTATCAAATCTATCCCTTCCGTTTTTAATTCTGATTTATTCTCTTGAGGCATTTTGCTATGGTCATGTGCCATCGAAGCGTCAATTGTGTGTGTTTTACTTAATTTTGCTACTTTCAATTGATTACTTAAATGTTTTTTCATCAATTTTCCAT
>JANOMP010000373.1:0-7128 GCA_031420365.1 Cytophagaceae bacterium | reverse complement strand
CCGCCCATGTTTTCATCGGTTTGGTCGGCTAATGCTAACACACCCTGAACATTTTGAGGTTTTGTTTCGGGGTCATAGTCCCAATGAATAAAGCCCTTATATTCGAAACCAGGTCGAATAGGAAAATTTAAGTTGGCTCTATCAATGGTAACCCATAGCTTTTCAGTACCCCAAATGTCAGTAAAAGCATCATAAACACGTTGCATTTGCCTATTGTTCCAAAGATGTTGGTTATTATAAACTTCCACCATGCCTGTTCCAGCAAGCTCTTTCATTTTCATTTCGGCCCTAGGTGCGGTATACCATGTGCCTTTATCATGTGGATTTTTGTCTTCAAATTCCCATAAAAAATTCGCAGTTGTTTTAGCTTGTTCTTTAGAAATGGCATTTTTTACAACAACATAACCGTTTTCCATCCAAAAATTCCAATCTGCTTCACTTAAAATTTTGAGGTTTTTTTTATTGCTTCTGTCGTTTAATTTTAGTGCACTGCTTGTAGCGGTTGAGGGATTACCCGGCTTATCAAGATGGTTTTTGTTAGCAATCATTGTAGGTGCCATAGTTGGAGCCATAGTTTGATTTTCCATTTTAATTGTATTTATGGTTGAAAATTATGATACAAATTTAAAAGATTGTTTTAAGAATAATTTTCTCAATAATTGCATATATTTGAACAATATTGATATTTTAGACAATTATTTAATATAAGAATATGCAATATAATGAATATTGAATTTGAAAAGATTATTCCATCTGATAAAAAGAGTTCGTTTAGTTGGATGATAAATCCTAAATTAAATGATTTTTATTTTTGGCATTTTCATCCTGAGTTTGAAATTGTTTATATTGAGGCTTTGGAAGGCACTCGGCATGTAGGAGATCATATCTCTAAATTTCAAGATAGTGATTTAGTACTTATTGGTTCTAATATCCCCCATTTAAATTTCGATTACGGTATAAAAACGGAATACAAAAAGACTGTTTTGCATATTAGTCCAGATTTTTTAGCATATGAATTAGAGCATACTCCAGAACTAATTGATTTCACTCCTTTATTCGAAAAAATGAAATATGGAGTTGCATTTGGAAAAGAAACCCAAAAAGAAGTGAAAGATTTATTTTTGAGTGCTCACCAATTATCTTATTTTGACCAATATGTATGTATTTTAAGAGTTTTTAAAATATTAGTTGAGGCTCAAGACTTTATCTTACTTCACCAGAGAAAAGTAGTAAATCAAATCAATCAAAAAGAAGTACAACGATTAAAAAATGTATACACATTTGTAGCTAAAAATTACAAAAGTAAAATTGATATAAGAGCCATTGCAGAAATAAGTAACTTGAGCAACTCAGCTTTTTGTCGATATTTTAAAAAAATAACTAAACTTACCTTTATAGAGTTTTTAAATCATTATCGAATAAATCAAGCTAAAAGATTATTAACATTGGATAAAAATGTATCTGAAACGAGTTTCGAATGTGGATTTGAGAGTTTATCCTATTTTAATAGAACATTTAAAAAAATCACTGGAGAAAATCCTTCAAATTTCAAAAAAAGGGTTTAAAAGGTTGTTTTTCTTAATCAAATCTTTCATCAAAATAATTTTTTTTTGGATTAAGACTTAAAAATTATATTTTTTGTAGAAAAAATTGTTTAATTTTAATAAAACTTAAGCCCTATTAAATTATGAATAAGCCAAGCGGTCTGTATAGCTGGTATGTAGTTTTTGTTTTAATGATTGCATATTTATCTTCTTTTATTGATAGACAGATTTTAAGTCTTTTGGTAATTCCCATAAAACGTGACATGAATTTAAGCGATACACAAGTTAGCCTTTTAATGGGTTTAAGTTTTGCGATTTTTTATACACTTTTAGGAATTCCAATTGGTCGTTTGGCCGATATGAAAAATAGAAAAAGCATAATTATTTGTGGGGTTTTATTGTGGAGTTTCATGACTACAATTTGTGGAGGTGTCAAATCATATTTGCAATTTTTTCTCGCTCGAATTGGTGTTGGAGTAGGGGAGGCCGCACTCTCGCCACCAGCGTATTCAATAATCACTGATTATTTTCCTAAAGATAAAATTAGTAGGGCTATAAGTGTTTATTCAGCAGGTATTTATATTGGTTCGGGAATAGCGGTATTAATTGGGGCTAGTTTAGTTGGCACTTTACCTCAAGGTGGAACTACAGTTGTGCCTATTTTTGGTGAGATATTTCATTGGCAAAAATTGTTTTTTTATATTGGTATTCCTGGAGTTTTAATTGCTCTGTTGGTTTCAACAATAAAGGAGCCTACGCGTAAAAATACCTTGCATGTAAATCAAGATGCTATTAAACTTACAATAAAGGAGGCAATAGCTTTTATTAGGACTAAGCAAAAAGCTTTTTTAAGCGTAACATTAGGAATTACTTTTATTTCATTGGTGGCTTACGCTTGCATTGCTTGGGTTCCTACATACTTTGTTAGAACTTTTGGCTGGACTGTGCAAAAAGCAGGCGGAGTGTATGGGGTTATTATTAGCATTTTTTCCACTTCTGGCATTATTGTAGGGGGTTGGCTTGCTGATAGATTTGTGAAAAATGGAAAATCTGATGGAAAACTTAGGGTTGGGATTATCGCAGCCATTGGGATTTTACTAACTTCTTTTTTTCCTTTGATTGAAAATGAAAAAGTAGTGATTGTTCTTCTAGCTATTCCAAGTTTTTTCATTGCTTTTCCATTTGGAGCATCTACGGCTGCTATTCAAGAAATGATGCCAAATAATGTAAGAGCATTTGCTTCAGCAATTTATTTGCTCATAATCAATATAATAGCCTTAGGTTTTGGACCGCTTATTGTAGCTTTAATCACAGATTATGTTTTTTTTGATGAAAATGCCATAAAATATTCTATTACAATTACAATAATTATTGGTAGTAGCTTAGCATTATTTTTTTATTGGAATGGCTTAAAAGCGTATAAAGAGGCAATAAAATAAAAAAATGTAGATAAATTTTAAGGAATTATAGATTTTATTAGAAGAGTATAAGTGAAAAAAATAAAGTATTTATAGAATTTATTTTTAAATAAATTTTACTTTAGAATCATTACTTTACCTATATAGTTTTCTATTTTTCCATTTTTTAATAAAGCTTTTACTTGATACTGATAAACGCCAGGAATTGCATCCTGGCCTTTTATTCTACCATCCCAACCGAAATTTCCATTTGAAACTGGCAAATCATTCTTTCTAAAGACTTCTTCTCCCCATCTGTTAAATATAGTAAATGATTCTATTTTAGAAATACACAAACTACCAAAGCCAAAGAAGACTGGATTTTCTAAGTCATTATTTGGAGTAAAGACATCGGGGAAAGTTATAACACAAGGTAATACAATTACATTTAAACTGGCTGAACGGGAACAAATTCCACTCGAACTAGATATTTTGTACGTATAGGTATTGTCAAATACTGGTTTAATAATTAAGTCATTACAATTAGTACATAGCGTCGAATTTACAGAAGTCCAATTTGAAATCCCTTTGATTCCACTAATTATTTGAGATTGTAGCTCTATTGAATCACCGATTACAATTTTTTGATCTTGAGAAATTTTTATCTTTAAATCTTCGAACTCTACCGTAGCATGAACCATAGAATCACATTTACCTAATCTTGGAATTCTAACTTCATAATAACCGCTTGATTCAATTTTTTTTGAACCAATATCTATGATTTCCCCTATACATTTTTGAAATGTTTCATAATAATCAGGAACATCACCCACAAACAAATCTAGATTTATGGTACTATCACAAATACCCGCCCTATAAATGGTTTTAGAATATTTACCCGTAGATCCATAATTGGTATCTACCAATTTAAATTGCTCCCCTTCACATAAGCTTTTAGTTAGGTTAGTCTCAATTTTTTTAAATGGAATTTTTATGTTGAGTTTAAAATTACAAGCTACATCTAAGCTTGAATAGGGAGTGATAGTGGCTATAAATTGTTGGCCCAATACGGCAGGAGTACTAATTTTTTGTCCTACCATTCCATTGTTCCAAACATAGTTTTCAAATCCCTCAGGTGCAATTATTGTCAAAAGTCCTTTTTCATCCGGACAAACTGAAGCGATAAGTAATTCTGATTTTAGAAGTTCTGCATCAAAGTAAGCATACCCAAAATGACCTTGTTGGGTACAGCCATGAACAGTAATTTCCACTTTTAGTGTTTTACCAATATATTGTCTAAGGTCTATTGAGCCAGTGGTCCAATTTCTATAGTTAATATCGCCTTGTGATTTAAAACCTGACAAAAGTTTACCTTCTAATTGTACATCAAAATCACCACATAAAACATTAGTGCCGGAAGCATCTGTTATATTCAAAGAGAAACCTGGTTTTTGGGCTTTAGAGTGTCTATTATCTTTGTCTTCTTGAAGTAAAACTGCAAAATGATATTGAAAAAGAGAATGAGCTGATGTAACCACAAAGCTTGTAGATGCTCTTTCAAAAGTAGATCCCCTTTCAGTTTTTCCAATTCTCATTGAATACCTGCTTCCGGTGTTGACAACTAGTATTGCTTCTTGGGTAATCTTTGGATCATTGCCTTGACTTTTAGAAACTATTTCGTGTCTATTTGAAATTGTACCATCGATTTCATTTAAATAAGAAGTTTGATTATTTACCAATCGCACATCGCCATAGGAAAGTTTCCATCCTTCAAAAGTTCCTTTTTCAAAGCCTAAATTGTCAATATTGTTTATTTGAGCCAATGTTTTTGTATGACCGGCCAAAAATGAAAGAAGAATACATATTATCGAGAATGTATTCATTTAAGGTTATAAGGTAATTGGGTAGTATATAAGCAATTACGAATATAATAACAATTTCGTTGTTTTTATATTATTTCCTTAAAATAATTAATTTCAATACCTTAAGTTTTTAGCTAATTAATTTGTTTTTTGAAACTTTTTTATAATATTTAGTTTTCCAGAAATTAATAATAAGCAGTTAATTAAGAAGGAATAACTTTTATTTATTTAAATACACGTATGTAGTCTACCACCATACGTTGAGGAAGAATTAATGAGGCGTCGGGAGGCCCCGGCCAGTTACCACCGACAGCAACATTAAATATAAAAAAGAATTCTTCTTGAAATTCGCTTAAACCAGAAGGCGTTGTATCGATAATATGATATTGTTTATCGTCTAAATACCAAACAATTTTCTTTTCGTCCCAAATAATTGAGAAAACGTGAAATTCATCATTAAAAATACCTGTAATGAGGGAGGTTTTTCCACCATATTCGGCATGAGTATTATTATGGTCCCAATGTACTGTTCCATGAACAGTATTTTCATTAGTAGATCCTCCTATCATTTCCATGATGTCAATTTCTCCACAATTCGGCCACTTTACTGTAGGAAAGTTTTTACCAAGCATCCAAAGAGCTGGCCAAATGCCTTTCCCTTTTGGCAATGCCGCTCTGATGTCAATTCTACCGTATTTAATATTTACTTTGTTTTTGGTAGTTAATCTGGATGAAGTATAGGATTTGGCGCCAGCAGATTCCTGTCTTGCTTCAATTATTAAATGACCATCTTTTATACTGGTGTTTTCTTTTTTGTAAAATTCTAATTCATTGTTGCCCCAACCACAGTTTTCAGGACATCCATCTCCTAACTGATAATTCCAATCTTTTTCATTTAATGAGGTGCAATCAAATTCGTCTGACCAGACCGTTTTCATGTGTGCATAAGTTAGAGGTGTAGAATACCCTTTTGAAGGAAACAAACTTACTGTGCCATTATTTGGAATATCATTGTTATCATTATTATTTGCAACGAAACCAACTGGCTGCTCGCATGCTTCAAAATATGCATTTTTTGCTCCAAGTCCATCTCCATCAGCGTCTTTATACCATCCTTGTTTTATACATGGTTTTTCTTCCACTTGACAAGCGAAAAACAATATGAAAATAACTGCTAAATATAGAAAAATAATAAATTTATCTTTCATTGGTAGAATTGTGATTTTTTGCTAAAATAAATAAAATAAATTGTTTTTTTTAATAGTGTCCAAAAAATCTCTGAATTTAAAAATATACAATTTGTGATTAAAATCCTTAAATTTAGGAAATCATTCTTCCATGACTATTACAATCAATTCCTCTTTAATGGCCAGCCGATATTTTTGCCTTATTTATAAAATTGATGGCATAATGTGCTCCTTCCAAACTTGCAGCGGTATGGTCAAAACTTACATTATCAGGTATTTTGGTCAAAGCCTTTCTCTTGGAAATACACAAATGATCAGCAGAAGAACTTAGTCCCAAATCTATAAAACAGAAAACGCAATCTCCCATTTTTAAATCCTTTATTTCAGCACCTATTTCCTCTATTTTTCCAGAGAAATCAGTTCCTAATATTGGGTTTCATGGCTTGAAATATCTAGCAAAAATCCGCATGATGGAAGTATTGAACTTCACAGTATGATACTGTCTGTCCGGCTTACGGTGGTTGTTTTTACTTTAACCAATATTTCATCTTTTTTTGGTCAATGGTTTTCTATTTCCTTGATTTTAAGGACTTCAGGAGTGTCTTATTTGTAGTAAATCCTTGCCTTCATGGGAATTGACTTAATTATTAGGTAAATAACAATATAAATTAGGGTCTTAATTTGTGCTTTTTGTGAAATCTTTATGAAACTTTGTAAATAGCTATTACACAAAGTTTCACAAAGAAAAAATGCACAAAGTTTCACAAAGTGCTTTCGTGCATTTTGACATAAGCATTATGGATGCTATTATATTGCTTGGAAATGGAAATTTAACTTTTTTGCCTGAAAAAAGAGTAAATAAGGGCAAGAAAACATTTTGGGCCATATAACCCAATTGGGAAGAAATATATACGCCATTAGATTTCAACAAATGTCTGTCCGGCTTACGATGGTTGTTTTTACTTTAACCAATATTTCATCGATTTTTGGTCAATGTTTTTCTATTTTCTTGATTTTAAGGCCTTCAGGAGTGCCTTATTTGTAGTAAACGCTTGCCTTCTGAGTATTGGGTATTGGCTTAATTATTAGGCAAATAACAATATAAATTAGGGTCTTAATTTGTGCTTTTTGTGAAACC
>JANOMP010000372.1:0-3412 GCA_031420365.1 Cytophagaceae bacterium | reverse complement strand
GTATACATTCATGAGTGACTGCAAGAAGCACAACCTAAACCCAGAACAATGGCTGAGCTACGTATTAGAAAAAATCCTTTCGGCAAACATTCAAGACCTTCAATCGCTTTTGCCTGAAAATTTTAACATGCACAATGGGGGTGTTTGAGGGGATAAGTTCCAGTAGCAAATAGGTCGAGAAGCAGCACCACCCAATTTAGAAGGGTCTTTAATGGGGTCTTTCTTCGAGAATGCTAAATGTTAGCGGCTGTGGCTTTGTCTTTCGGTCTGCAATTTATGTTTTCTAACCCGTTAGCCAATTGCTTCTTTTTATGGATTACAGTAGTCGCAATATGTTGGGTCTTCTGTAGCTTTTTTGTTTGGATACATTTCTTCTTTTGTGAATTGGCAATGTTGGCAAACATAAATATAACTAAGTGTTGAGTTTGTCGGGGAACCACATAAGCTACACTCAAGTCCCTTTTTAGCGTCTGTTATTCCAAAACCTGGCATTTGACATTGAGGGCAAGTTGATTTAATTTTTTGCACCAATTTTTGTGTTGCCTTTTCAATCACACTCATTCGTGTTGGGTTATACATAGCTCTCATATCCGTTTCTGCATAAACTGAATTGTATTTTGAAAAAAAATGGTCGAATGATTTCTGCAAAATTTCACTTTCGGTTATCCCTTTATGAATATCCTTATTTTCATTTTTTGATTTTCGAATAATTAAACCGTGGGATGGAAAACCAACTTTTTTGGCAAACTCAAAAAGTTCTTTTTGAGTTTGGATTTGTTTACCATTAAAATTGGTTGAAGCGCTTAATTCTCTAACTTTAACTTCTATGTTGTTTTTTGTGTCAATAAAAATTAAAAATTCATCGTCAGCACTTATAAAAAACATAGATGGGTGTGGGCCGAATGAGCCTTCACTGGCAACACCCAAATCGCAGTTGTTTAATTTCATTGCCCTAAGACATTTTTCTCTTGCAGTTGAAATAGGGTCAAGTTCTCTTTCTACTTCACCTGTAAATGTTCCCAATGAATCCGTATCAAAAGCTTCATCCGTAAAGCAACTTACGCCTAATTCCTTTTCAAGAATAGGTGCTATTACACTTTCTTTTTGGTGCTTTGTCGCTATAAGAAGTTTTCTATTTTGAAACATTGATATGAATTCAACTATTGATTTGTTCTTGTTAGGGCTACTCCCTTTGTCTTTTCGCAAAATTTTCCATTGTTATAAACCAAATTACCATTTACAAAAGTATGGGTCACTTTTGTTTGAAAAGTTGTTCCTTCTAATGGTGACCAACGACATTTGGATAAAATATTATTTTTTTCAACTGTCCAACTTGCATTTAGGTCAACAATAGTTAAGTCTGCAAAGTAACCCTCTCGTATGAAGCCTCGTTTTTCTATACTGTAAAGTGTCGCTGGATTATGACACATTTTTTCCACAATTTTTTCTAACGATATTAGTCCTTGTTTGAAAAACTCTAGCATAATGTTCAATGAATGCTGAATAATAGGTGCACCCGACATTGATTGAAAATAAGGTTTTTGTTTTTCTTCCAAAGTATGAGGTGCGTGATCTGTTGTTACGATGTCTATTCTATCGTCCAACAAAGCTTTTAAAAGTCCTCTTTTATCTTTTTCTGTTTTTATGGCGGGGTTCCATTTTATTAAAGTTCCCAACCGCTTATAGTCTGTATCAGAAAACCACAAATGATGAACCGATACTTCGGTTGTTATGTTTTTTTCTTGTAATGGAATGTCATTACGAAACAGATGTGTTTCTGCTTCAGTCGTTAAGTGCAAAATGTGAAGCCGTGCCTTGTGTTTGTTGGCTATGTCAATGGCTCTTTTGGTTGCTTCGTAACAAGCTTTTTCACTTCTAATAATTGGGTGAAATTCAATAGGCACATTCTCGCCATATTTTTCTCTGTAAAGCTGCTCGTTCTCTTCAACTATTTGTTCTTTTTCAGAATGGATGGCAATAATGGATTTGCAGTTGGCAAAAAGTTTTTCCATTGTTTCAGGATTGTCGGCAAGTAGGTTTCCTTTTTTTGTAAAGTAAAGTCCGTCATCTGAAACACCTAAGAGTTTGGTTGTATCGAGTTTAATTACTTCATCAAGGTTGTCGCCATTAACACCTAACAAGAAACCGAAATTAGCTAAAGATTTTTCAGATGCTATTTGATATTTTTCATTTAAGATGTCCATGGTTAATACATTCGGGAATGTATTTGGCATATCAATAAAAGAAGTTACGCCACCTGCAATAGCTGCTTTACTTTCTGTATACAGGTCGCCTTTATGTGTTAGTCCAGGCTCACGAAAATGAACTTGTCCGTCAATAATACCAGAAAATAAATACTTGCCTGTCCCGTCAACCACTTTTGCATTTTTGTCGTCAATCAGTTGTCCGATTGAATGAATTAGACCATTGTCAATAAGTAGGTCAGCAACGATTATTTGTCCCTCGTTTACGATGCTTATATTTTTAATTAGAGTTTTTTCTGTCATTGTAATTTGTCTGTCTATTTTGGTTCGTGCTATTTCTGCTACTGTTTTGCGGCTAAAAGAAGTGGCGGATTTGGAAGCACAAATGTTCAATTTATCACTGAACCGCCACTTTTGCCAAACCCGCTTTTCGAGCGAAACGCAAGCGTTAAGGTCTTAAAAACCATGCTTTTGAGTTTTCAATTACACTGTTAATTTTCCGCTGAATTGTTGGCATTTTGTTTGTTTATCTTTTAGCAAACATAAACAAAATATCATGTTAAAAAAAACGAACTTTCAAAAAATGTATTGAGCGACAACCACCTTGATTGGTTAGATCGTCTTCATAAGTCTATGCTGGTTGGTAAAACGCCAACGATTCTATCCGCAATTATCTACAAGAAATACGGCATTGATATCAGGGTTTGTGCCCAAAATGCAAAGAACATTATCGGGCGGCGTTCCGTATGGAGCTGGTTGCTACCCATTACCGAAGCGACGGAACGCCGCCCGTTGCACTTTTGACAAAGGAAAAACCAAAAAACAAGGCCTCGCCGGCCGAGTTTTAACTCCGAAAGCTTTGGGGACTCACACAAATGAAAATTTGAAAAGTATGAAAAATTTAACCCACATTGCTCATAACGCTCGAAATGGTCGGTCAAAAAAAATATTTTCATGAGATATTGATGTTTTTTTGATAAATATCAATTTTTTTCGAACTTATAAGATTTCTATATCATTGATTGTGAACATTTTATATTTTTCGTTTTTTCATTTGTAGTACACAGGGGGGTTGACTTATTGGACTGGTTAGCATTACCTTTGTGGCATGTATTTCAAGGCAACATGTCGGGTAAATCCAGATACTAAAAAACTGGACGGTTATTACAGATTAGTGGAGAGCTATCGTAATAGTACTGGACGAGTGT
>JANOMP010000371.1:0-3119 GCA_031420365.1 Cytophagaceae bacterium | reverse complement strand
CAAGTTGTTTCAGTTTTGTTAAGATTACTCAATGAATATGTATCACTAGGTAAAATCAAGACCACACTTCCAGCTTTTAAAGCACTCGGTTTTTTGTTTATTGTCACAGTTAATTCTCCCTGATTTATTAAAATTAATTTTTCTAAATCATGATCAAAATGTTCAGGTTTTAAAGAACGACCTGGCTTTAAAATGATTTGATTAATATTTAATTTCTCTAAAAACTGGGTACTCTTTTCTTTTATTAATGAAATAGATGACCCACTATTATTATTAAACTTTTGGCCTTTTGAAAAAGAATATTGGCCTGCTTCTAGTGGTTTTAGTTGAGCAGAAACAAAAAGAGTTTGGATTAAAAATATAAAAAGAAAAAGATACTTCATTGTATTTTGTTAACATGAGTCAAAAATAAAAAAAAAATCCCACAAAGTGGTTAAACCTTTATGGGAACTTTTTGAAATTATTATTTTTAAAATTCTCTATGTGCGGCTTCTTGGAAAAGCCGTTCTTTGGGAAGATTCCTAAAATAATCATACGTTATTTTTAAACCTTCTGCTCTATTTATTTTAGGTTCCCAACCTAATATTGCTCTGGCTTTTGAAATATCTGGTTGTCTTTGCTTTGGATCATCTTTTGGCAAATCCAAAAATACCACTTTTTGATTTGTTCCAGTAAGATTAATTATTTCTTCAGCAAAATCCTTTATGCTAATTTCAGAGGGGTTTCCAATATTTACTGGTTGAGCATAATCTGATAATAATAATCTAAAAATACCTTCTACTAAGTCATCAACATAACAAAAGGACCTTGTTTGTGATCCATCCCCAAAAATAGTTATGTCTTCTCCACGCAAAGCCTGCCCAATAAAAGCAGGTAAAACTCGGCCATCATTCAATCGCATTCTTGGTCCATATGTATTAAATATTCTAACGATCCTTGTTTCTATACCATGGTAGGTGTGATACGCCATTGTCATGGCTTCTTGAAATCGTTTGGCTTCATCATAAACTCCTCTAGGCCCTACTGGATTTACATGTCCCCAATATTCTTCTGTCTGTGGGTGCACCAAGGGATCTCCATAAACCTCTGACGTAGAAGCTATTAAAACTCTTGCATTTTTTACTCTGGCTAAACCAAGACAATTGTGAATTCCTAAAGAACCGACTTTTAAAGTTTGTATTGGAATTTTAAGATAATCAATAGGGCTGGCTGGCGAAGCAAAATGTAAAATATAATCTAAAACTCCGGGAACATGAATAAATTTACTAACATCATGATGATAAAATTCAAAATGCTCTAATTTAAAAAGATGTTCTATATTTCTTAAGTCTCCAGTTATCAAGTTATCCATAGCTATTACATGAAAACCTTCTTTAATAAACCTATCACAAAGGTGTGAACCTAAAAATCCAGCTCCACCAGTAATTAATATTCTTTTCATTTTATATTTATTTTTTTGAATTTAATACAACATCTCTACCAATTGAAAAATAATCATATCCCATTCTGTTCATTTCACTCAGCTCATAAAGATTTCTTCCATCAAAAATTACTTTATTTTTTAGACTTGCCTCTAATTTGTTAAAATCAGGTGTTCTAAACTCTGGCCATTCAGTCATAATCATCAATGCATCAGCTCCTTTCACTGCATCATAAGGTGAATTAGCATATTTAACTTTCTTGCCAATTTCTTTCTTAACATTTGCAATAGCTTCAGGATCAAAAACCACAACTTTCGCTCCCGCCCTTCTTAAAGCCTTGATATTGTACAAAGCTGGAGCTTCTCTTATATCATCAGTGTGAGGCTTAAATGCCAATCCCCAAATGGCAATAGTCTTTCCTTTTAAATCTCCATTAAAATAGGCCTTTATTTGTGGAATTAATTTAGTTTTTTGCCTGTCATTTACAAACATTACTGATTTTAAAATTTTAAAATCATATCCATATTCTGTAGCTGTTCTTCCTAAAGCTTGAACGTCTTTAGGAAAACAACTTCCTCCATAACCAATCCCTGGGAATAAAAATCTTTTCCCGATTCTACTATCTGTGCCTATACCTTTTCTAACATTATCCACATCTGCGCCTGCTTTTTCACAAAGATTGGCAATTTCATTCATAAATGTAATTTTCATAGCCAAAAATGCATTAGCAGCATATTTGGTCATTTCTGCAGATCTTTCATCCATAAAAATCACAGGATTTCCTTGACGAACCAACGGGGCATACAACTTTTCCATTGTAGCTTTTGCTCTATCAGATTGAGTTCCAATTACCACTCTATCTGGTTTCATAAAATCATCTACTGCTACACCTTCTCGTAAAAATTCAGGGTTAGAAACTACATCAAATTCTACACTTGCATTCGCTTTTACAGCATTATGCACCCTTTCTGCTGTTCCAACAGGAACTGTACTTTTATCTACAATAACCGCATAAGACGTCATAATCTTACCCAGATCGTGTGCAACACCTAATATATATTTCAAATCCGCTGACCCATCTTCGCCAGGAGGAGTTGGTAAGGCTAAAAATATAACTTCCGCTTCTTTTATGCCTTCCTTTAAATCTGTTGTAAAAGTAAGTCTGTCTTCTTTTCTATTTCGGTCAAACAAAACTTCTAAACCTGGTTCATAAATTGTAATTTTCCCTTTCTTTAAACTTTCAATTTTTTTTGTATCAATATCTATACAAGTTACGTAGTTTCCTGTTTCAGCAAAACACGTTCCTGTTACAAGACCGACATAGCCAGTACCAACCACTGCAATTTTCATATTCTCAAATTTTTAATAAATTAAATGAGCTACAAAGTTAAAATAAATCTTCTATTGAAAATAAAAATTTGGAAATATTTTAACATTATAAAATTAAAAAATGGCACTTAATGATAAATTAATGATAATAAGTACCTATTTTTAACATGGACATGTAAAAATATAGATATAAAAATTTGGTATTGAATTTAAATGGAAGAAAAAAATTACTGGCATCCGACTAAATTTAAAATTTATTAAAAATCCTGATCAAATGACTATTCAATCGGGTCGCCGAATCGGGACCATTTTTCTGGTTTTTAAAAAAGACCCCCTCCGTTTTATTCTTTGTGTATCCTGCGGACGGCC
>JANOMP010000370.1:0-15800 GCA_031420365.1 Cytophagaceae bacterium | reverse complement strand
TTAAACCAATAAAACTAAAAACGCACGGCAGAAGAGCAATTAGTGTCATCAAATATGGATTGGACTATTTGTCAAAAGTATTATTATCAGGCGTTAACAAATATAAAATCAATATTTATCAATTTTTGTCATGTACTTAAGGTTGGTCTATAAAATCTTTCAAAGCAACATCTAGTTTTTTTTGGCGACTTTGATGGCTGCCAAAGCGTTGTTTTCAATGTCCATTTCCGCCTACCTAAGCTTTACTCTTATATGTTGGAGTGAATCTAGTGCCAGTTTTACTACTTGAAATTTGTCTGTTACTAGTGTTGCATTAAGGAAAGAACTTTTAGCACCCGCTGCCATGTTTTTGGCCACATCTAAGGTAATTTCCTATACTATATTGCGTTTTTCCAAACTTATTTTCTCCAATACTGATTTAATATCATCGGCTTTTGTTACCATTATTACCGCTACTAGAGTACGCGTTTTACCCTTACCATCTTTGTTAGTTACAAAAGTGTAAAGTTCCCCTTTTGACAACGAAAGATCGTCTATGCTCAAATGAAAGCCTATGTTCTCTGAAAATATCAAATATTCACAAGCGTGTCCCTTTTTGTTGCCATGCTATCAAAGCTACTCACTTTTTTCTTGTAATGGCGATTGAGCTTGTCGCTTTTTATCAAAAAATAGCTACCTATATTCGTGATTGTATCTACCGGTGTATCTACAGCTATCTTTTAAAAAGCCGATAATTCTTGGGTAAATCCAGAACTAACGGCTATAAATGAAAAATCATAGCGTAGAATCTTTACCTTATCACTTTTTAGCCGCCATCGCCTTCGTTTAATCCACAAAAATACAGCTTTGCTCCGAATAGAAAAATCTTGTAATACTGCTACTGTGAAACCTTTTGACTCATATAAACTATGGTCAAAATCCTCCAAAAATTTATTGTTTTCTTCTAACTGAATTTATTAAAACATCGTTTTCTCTTCAACATTGCTATGTTTTAATAATACAATAATGTTAAAGCAAGCCCTTATGAAAAAATTGAGATAAATAGTCTAATTTCATTGCGTCCTTTTTCTACAAAGATAGCCTACTCTCCACAATATTCATTTGTAAAGTTAAATGCACAATTCCTTTTTAAATTTACCCGTCAATACCTCCAGTTAGGTATAGATACGCATCGAAACTCTGTTTTTAAATAAGTATTTTGAAAAAATGTGAATAAAATCAATATTTAAATAAAACATAGGATTATGGGATAAAATAATCGCATTAATTTATTTAATTGACTCCAAATCAACTCAGTTTGAATTTAAAAGAAAGAAAGGAATTGATTCTTTTGTTTTTCTTTTTTATTTATTAACATTTAAAAATCAATATTTTGCAGATTTTGGCCTTTGCCTTAAGGATGTTAAATATTCTTTTGGAAAAGAATTCGTTTTTCTTTTGTTTAATTTGGCAATTGTAAAAATTAATGCTAATGTTAGCAGAAATAGGGAAATTATCATAATAGGTAGTTTAATTGAAAACTAATTTCCTAATTTTGTTTTAATTGAACTTGAATTTTTTTTATATTTTGTACTTTTTTTTTCAACATAAGCCAAAATCGGAATTATGCCGCTTGTTTTAGTGCCAACACCCATTGGAAATCTTAATGATATTACTATCAGAGCCTTAGAAGTCTTAAAAAATGCAGATTTAATACTTGCTGAAGATACTAGAACCACTGGGTTTCTTTTGAAACATTTTGAAATTTCAAAACCTATGCAAAGCTATCATATTTTTAATGAGCACAAAACATTGGCTAAGATTATCGGTTTTTTAAAGGAAGGTAAAATTATTGCTCAAGTTTCTGATGCTGGCACACCGGGTATTTCGGATCCGGGTTATTTGTTAGTGAGAGCATGCATACAAAATGACATTATTGTTACTTGTTTACCAGGAGCCACTGCGTTTGTTCCTGCATTAGTTGTTTCAGGTATTCCAACCGATAGTTTTGTCTTTGAAGGATTTTTACCGGTAAAAAAAGGAAGAAAAACAAAATTAGAAGAATTAGTTGAGGAAAAAAGAACCATGGTTTTTTATGAATCTCCTCATAGATTATTGAAAACATTAGAAAACTTTATTGAATTTTTTGGTGCAGATAGAAATGCAGTGGTATGCAGAGAAATTTCCAAATTATTTGAAGAAACAGTAAGAGGAAATTTATCAGAAATTCTTTCTATTTTTGCACAAAAAACCATAAAAGGAGAAATTGTAATAATTGTTGAAGGTAGTAAGAATATAAAAAAAATAAAAAATGACATTACAAAATAAAAATGTTCTAATTACTGGAGCCTCTAGAGGAATAGGAAAATCTATCGCTGAAGAATTTGCAAAAAATGGTGCTAATGTCGCTTTTACTTTTTTATCTTCCATAGAAAAAGGTGCAGAGTTAGAGCTTTATTTGGCTCAATTTGGAACTAAAATTAAAGGCTACCGATCTGATGCTTCTGATTATAATGCTGCTGAAGAATTGGTAAATAATGTAGTTGCTGATTTCGGTACAATTGATGTGCTTATCAATAATGCGGGCATAACTAAAGACACACTTTTGATGAGAATGTCGGAAGAACAGTGGGATGATGTTATTAGAATCAATTTAAAATCCATATTCAATCTTACAAAAGCGGCCACCAAACCAATGATGAGAGCTAAAGCTGGCTCAATAATTAATATTACTTCAATAGTTGGCTTAATGGGTAATGCTGGTCAAACTAATTATTCTGCTTCCAAAGCTGGTATGATTGGCTTTACTAAATCTGTTGCAAAAGAGCTGGGCTCTAGGAATATTAGATCAAATGCCATAGCTCCTGGATTTATTGAAACAGAAATGACTGGCGAATTAAATGAAGAGCAGTTAAAGGAATGGACAAAATCAATTCCTTTAAAGCGTGCAGGACAAGGTAAAGATATTGCAAATGCTTGTATTTTCTTAGCCTCTGATAATTCCGCATATATTACAGGTCAAGTATTGGTCGTAGATGGAGGAATGCTGATGTAAATTGCAAATGATTTTTTTTTAAAATTTTCAAGTCTTTCAAACTATCAATCACTTTTTACTTTAATCTATTTCATGCAAGTATCATTATCTATATGAAGCCAGAGATAATTTTTCAAACACCAACTTGGTATCTGTTGATTTGTATATTAACGGCCTTTGGGTTAAGCTATTTCATGTATGCAAAAGATGCTGTTTTGAAACCCAAACAAAGAATATTTTTAGGCATCATTAGGGGAATATTAGTATTTTTCATTGCCTTCATTTTATTGAATCCTTTAATAAAAACAGTTAAAAGTCTTATTTTAAAGCCCAAAGTCATAATTGTTATAGATAATTCAAAATCAATGCTTTATAGTGGTAAAAAGCAGATTTCAGACTTAATTTCAGGTTTGCAAGCATTAATACAAAGTATGAATTCCAAAGGTTTTGAAGTAGAAGTAAAAAATTTAAGTTCAGAATCTATTGATATTGAAAGTTTAAAAGAAAATGTAAAGTTTAATCTTCCCAAAAGCAATTTATCAAATATTTTCACAGAATTAAAAAATACTTATGAAGGTCAAAATTTAAGTGATGTAATATTAATATCTGATGGTATAATAAATGATGGTTTATCTCCAACTTTTCAAAAATTTAATTTTAATGTTCATTCTGTTGGCTTTGGAGATACAACTTTGAAAAAAGATGTCTTAATTTCAGGTATTACTGCAAATAGATTGGCCTATTTAGGGAATAAATTTACTGTAAATGTAGACATTGATTCCTATTTATTTCAAGGGAAGAGTAGTTTAGTAACTATTAAAAATGGCTTAGGAATTATTATAGCCAAGCAAATCATAAATTTTAAAAATAATGATGATTTCCATTCATTAACTTTTGAATTAACTGCTGATAAAATTGGGAAACAACGATTTATTGTTGAAATTCAAGCACTAATTGGAGAATTTTCATTAAAAAATAACAAGAAAGAAATTGTAATTGATGTAGTAAATGGTAAAGAAAAAATACTTTTAGTTGCCTTTGCTGCTCACCCAGATATAAAAGCATTTAGGTCAATCTTAGAGAAGAATGAATTATTTGAAGTAAAAACTCATATTTTACAATCTTCTGAGCTTAGTCAAATTGGTAAAGACCCTTTTGATATTTTAATTTTACATCAATTACCAGATGTTTATGGATCCTCAAACAGTATAGTTAATGGCTTACTAGCTAAGCAAAAACCCACTTTATTTATTGTAGGAAGTAAGACAAACATACCCACGTTTAATGGAATGCAAAATGTGGTAGGGATAAATTCTCAATTAAATAAATTAGATAAAACAACAGCAAATTTGAATTTAGGTTTTAAACTTTTTAATTTAAATGAAGATGCCAATCAGTTTATCGATAAATTGCCCCCTTTGTCTGTTCCTTTTGGAGAATACAATTCATTTCCTGGATCTGAGGTAATTTTGTTTCAAAAAGTCTCGAATATTGTTACAAATCGACCTCTATTTGCATTTAATTTAAATGGCACTAGAAAAACCGCTGTATTAGTTGGTGAGGGCATTTGGCAATGGAGAATGGAAGAGTTTGCCAATTTTGATAACCATCAAAATTTAGATGAAATTTTAACCAAAACCTTACAATTAATTTCCATAAAAGAAGACAAAAGTAAATTAAAAGTGTATCCAATTTTAGAAACTTTTGGTTTAGATGAAAAAATCGTTTTTGAAGCAGAGGCATACAATGATTTATTTGAAAAAGTGTTTGATCAAACTATCCAATTAAAAGTTATAAGCGAATCTAATTCCGAAAAATCTTATACTTTTATTTTATCAAAAGAATCTTCAAGATTCGTTATTTCAAATTTACCAGCTGGATTATTTAATTTTACGGCCTCAACTACCATTTTAGGTAAGAATGAATCTACCACTGGCCAATTTTTGGTTACTGAAACGGAATTAGAATCATTAAATTCTGTTGCAGATTTTGGAATGTTAAAGACATTTTCAAAGCAAAACAATGGGGAATTTGTATTGGCCAAAAACATTTTTGAATTAAGAAACAGCCTAGAAAAGAAAGGAATGATAGATAAAATAATAAGCTTAGAAGAGTTAAAAGATTTTATTAACTTAAGGTGGGTACTTATTTTCATTGTGCTACTTATTACTTTAGAATGGGGATTGCGAAAGTTTTTTGGTAGTTATTGAATATATTTAATTTAAAAAATATCTTTTAAAGAAACCTAAGTTTATTCATTTTTTGATTTAAAGTGATTACAATTTTTAGGCATTACAGGATTTAGAGTGGAGAAATATTCATTTGTGAAATCTTTTAGAAAACAAATAAACATTGTTCCATTAATCACAAAAACGTCCGTATGAAAATTTTAAGCACTGTTTAATTGCTAATAGCTAGATAATTAATTTAAAAATTCATGGCGGACGGCCTTCAGGATTTTTTTTTGTGAGTGTTTTTGGCTGAGCTGGCATTCCAGTTGGTCCGACATTCGGCTTTTTTCAATTGGACAGGCATACCTGCGGTCAGCCGATGCTGAAAGTAAGGCTAACAACAAATTAAGTAACTAAGCAATCATTAATTAAAGTTTATAAAATTAAGGGTTTCACTCTAAATCCTGTAAATCCAATTTTTATAATACCTATATTGTTTTTTTAGTCGTTCTCGAAATCTCTGCTTTTATAGGTTTTATATGAAAGTTATTTCCTTCTAAGGATCTGATACAAAATAACCTTTACATTTTGTCTCTTTCTTTTGCCTTTTTTCTTCGTTAAAAAAACATTGAATAGCTATACTATTTAAAGATTTTTTGCCTTGAAAAATAACAAAATAAATTCGTCAATTCTGTAAACCTTATTTCTTAATAGACCCTGATTTCGCTAATTTATTAATACTACACTAGTTTATCTTTGAATCGTTAATTCAAAATAATTAATTTCTAGAAGAATTAACTATATACCCTAATATTATTATTGATTAATTGATCTTAATTTAAAAATTATAAATTTTATGTTTAAGATAATTTTAATTCGTAATAAATACAATAAAAGGTGTTAATCTGAATTTATTTAGGTATTTAATTTTTTTATAATACTTTTTAACTCTAAGAATATAATAAATTGGCTATTTTTGTTGTTCAATTTTTACATTTAATATTATTTATATTTTGAAAAAAGTCGTTTTATTAGTTTGCATTTGTGGCAGTATTTTCGCCCAAAAAAAAATAGAATATGAAATGGATGAAAAATATTCTGGAGAGAAATTGGTTTTTGAAAAGAAAGCTTCGATTATTAGTATTCCATTTGATATATCTATTGAAGACATCCAAAATCAGATAAATGGGGGTTTGCCTGATATAATTTTTGAAGATAAAAGTTTTGAAGATAACAACAATGATGATTTTAAGGCAAAGGTTTGGCGAAAAGGAAATTTGATTTTTACTGATGTTTCTGGAGATATTTTAACTTACGAGTTGCCATTAAAAATATGGGCACAAAAACGAATTTCCATTTTAGGCGTTTCACAAGCCCCATCAACAGAATTCGAATTAAAACTGAAATTTTCTTCTAAATTTACAGTTACCAAAGATTATAGAATTGAAACTGTAACAAACCCACAGGGTTTTTTATGGATATCAAAGCCAGTTTTAAAAACTACCTATATTGAAATTCCAATTGGTGCTTTAATCGGGAAGTTAATTGAGAATAATCAACAAGCCATTGCCAAGCAAATTGATCAGGCAATTAAAGATAATTTAACTTTAAAGCCTCAAATGATAGAGGCATGGAATACGGCTAGAAAGCCATTTTTAGCTTCTGCTGAGTATAATACTTGGGTGAAATTGGACCCAGTAGACGTTTATTTAACTCCATTGAAATCAAATGGCAAAAGTTTAAAGTCAACGATTGGATTTAAGGTGTTTGTTGAAACCTTAGTGGGTACTCCCACAGAAACTATACAGTCAGTACCGAATATTCCCGATTTAAAAATAGTTAGTGCAATTCCTGATGCATTTGAAGTTTCTGTATTTAATATTATTAGTTTTGAAGAGGCTATAAAAATAAGCAAGACAATATTTGTTGGCCAAATTTATGAATTTAAAGAAGGTAAATATAAAATTGAAATTACCGATTTAGATATTTTTGGCAATAATGAGTTTTTGGTTTTTAAAACCACCACAAAAGGGAGTTTTAAAGGCACAATTTTTATAAAAGGTATTCCTGTTTATGATTCAGTTAAACAACAAGTAGTTTTAACAAAAACAGAATTAGACATTAAGACTAAAAATTTTCTACATAAAGCTGGGTCATGGTTATTAGAAGGCACTATGGAAAAGAAAATAGAGAAAGAATTTGGTCTCCCTTTAAGTGAAATCATTGGTTACGTAAAAGAAAGTGTTTCTCAAACTATTAATAGTGAGTTTTCTAAAGGAATAAAAATGAAAGGAGTGATATTGGAAATAACTCCAAAAGATATTAAAATTTCACCTAATGGCATACTAGCCATAATTACAGCCAAAGCAAAAGTAGATTTGATTGTAAAAGGTCTTTAAAGTTTAGTACCTTTGCTAAAGAAATAAGCTATCCTATCGCCAGAGATAAAACTTTGGAGGAAAGTCCGAACAGCAGAGAGCGTCATGCTACTTAACGAGTAGGAGCGAAGCCTAAAAACTTTGTTACAGCTAGTGCCACAGAAAACTACCGCCTTTTTTAAGGTAAGGGTGAAAAGGTGGAGTAAGAGACCACCGGTTTGATAGTGATATCAATCGCATAGGTAAACCTCATGAGCTGAAAAACCAAATATACCGACTTTTAAGGGTTGCTCGCCCGTTGTCGGAGGGTAGGTTGATGGAGGTAATGAGTAATCATTGCCCTAGATAAATGATAGGAACCATACAGAATTCGGCTTATTGGCTTATTTCTTTTTTATATTAATTTTGTTTTTTAGAATTTAAAGCGTAATTTTGCACTCCAATTTTTTTAATCAGGGACGGGTTCCCTAAAATAACAATTACAAAATGGCAGTTAAAATTAGATTAGCTAGAAAAGGTCGTAACAAAATGCCGATTTACGATATTGTAGTAGCAGATGCAAGGGCACCTCGCGATGGAAAGTTTATTGAAAAGTTAGGTCAATATAATCCACATTCTACCCCGGCAGCTATTTCCTTGAAAGAAGACAGAGCTCTATATTGGTTACAAGTAGGAGCACAACCAACAGATACTACCAGAAAAATATTGTCAGTAAATGGTGTAATGTTCAAAAAACATCTTCAAATAGGTGTAGATAAAGGAGCAGTTACTCAGGAACAAGCTGACGTAAGATATGATGCTTGGTTAAAGGAAAAAGAAGAAGCAAGAAATTTGAAAATCTCTAAACTTTCTTCTGCGAAAGATGCGGTTAAAGTGGCTGCTAAAGCTGTAGAAACTAAGAAAAAAGAAGAAAAAGAAGCTGCCATTAAAAAAGTAGAATCTGATTTAATAGCTGCTTCTAATGCTGCCGAGGCGGCTTCTTTGGCCATTGTTGAAGATGAACAAGCCGCATCAGTAATAGATGAAGTTACTGAAATTATAGAAGAATCACCATCAGCTGATGAGGTTGCCACAATTGCAGAAGAATCACCAGTAGTTGAAGAGGTTGCTGCAATTGTTGAATCGACGCCAATAGTTGAAGAGGTAGCTACAATTATTGAAGAAACACCCACTGTATCAGAGACTTCAGATGAAGTTGAAGCACCAAAAGGATAATATTATTTAGAAAATTAAGAATCCTCGCCTTAGCGAGGATTTTTTGTATTAATACCTATGCAAAAATCCGAATGCTTTTTTCTTGGGAAGATTACTAAGCCTCATGGTTTAAAAGGAGAAGTTACAGTTTGGCTTGATGTTGACAATCCAGATGATTACCAAGGCTTAGATGCTGTTTTTTTAGAAATAAAAAATGAATTAGTTCCATTTATTATCTCTGAAATTCAGATTAGAGGGAAAAAGTCAATTGCGAAATTTGAAGATATTAACAAAATAGAACAAACTGAATCGATTGTTGGTGCTGAATTGTATTTGCCTTTAACATCCTTACCAAAGCTTTCGGGTAAAAAGTTTTATTATCATGAGGTTATCGGTTTTGAAATTTATGATGATAATTTACAAAGAACAATAGGTATATTGAAAGCTATTTATGAAAGTTCAGGGCAGGATCTTTTTGGGATAGATGCAGATGGAACTGAAATATTGGTCCCAATTGTTGATGAATTTATCATTTCTGTAGATCGTACGATAAAGCGTATCGAGATTAAAGCACCAGATGGGTTATTAGATATTTACATAAGTTAATAGCAATTATATGAGAATAGAAATCATATCCTGTCAGCCCAGGTTAATTGATGGCTTTTTCTCTCAATCCATCATTAAACGTGCAATAGAAAACAAGCATGTAGAGATTTTTTTGCATGATTTACGAGATTATGGGCAAGGAAATCACAAACAAATAGACGATTACGCGTTTGGGGGTGGGGCTGGAATGGTAATGATGATTGAACCTATTTCCAAATTGATAAATAAGCTTAAAGAGAAATGTACTTTCGATGAAATAATATATTTGACTCCTGATGGCTTAACTTTAAAACAAAATTCAGTAAATTCTCTTTCTTTAAAAAATAATTTACTTCTTATTTGTGGCCATTATAAAGGGATTGATGAAAGAATACGAGAAAAATACGTAACTCTTGAAATATCAATTGGTGACTATGTATTGTCAGGAGGAGAAATCGCAGCCGCTGTATTAACTGATGCTATTGTTAGATTAATTCCAGGTGTTTTAAATGATGAAACTTCAGCCTTAACTGATTCCTTTCAAGATAATCTTTTAGCCCCACCTGTATATACCAGGCCTTCTGAGTTTGAAGGATTAAAAGTTCCAGACATATTACTTTCTGGAAATGAAAAGTTAATTAATGAATGGAGATTCGAGAAATCAGTAGAAAGAACCATGAATAGAAGACCAGATTTATTAAGAAAATGATTTGATTAAAATCAAAAATTTTGTATTTTTGAGAAAAATAAAAATAACCTATTACTAAATAATTTAGAGATTTCCCTCAAGTGATTTATGGCAGAAGATAATGAAAATCTAGAAACCGCAGGTACCAACAGCGGAACAATTATACCAATTAATATTGAAGATGAAATGAGAAGTGCATACATTGATTATTCAATGTCTGTAATTGTTTCTAGAGCCTTGCCCGATGTAAGAGATGGTTTTAAACCAGTACATAGAAGGGTATTGTTTGGAATGTCTGAATTAGGCGTTTTTTCCAATAGAGCCTACAAAAAATCAGCTCGTATAGTAGGGGAGGTCTTAGGTAAATATCATCCACATGGAGACTCCTCAGTTTATGACACTATGGTAAGAATGGCTCAACCATGGTCTTTAAGGTATCCTTTGGTAGATGGTCAAGGAAATTTCGGTTCTGTTGATGGAGATTCTCCAGCCGCAATGCGCTATACTGAAGCTAGGTTGAAACGTATTGCTGAAGAAATGTTAGCTGATATTAACAAAGAAACAGTAGATTTTCAACCAAATTTTGATGATTCGCTTACAGAGCCTTCGGTATTACCTGCAAGAATTCCAAATTTGTTGTTAAACGGAACTTCTGGAATTGCAGTTGGAATGGCCACAAACATGGCACCTCATAATCTTTCCGAAGTAGTAGATGGAATATCTGCTTATATTGAGAACCCAGAAATAGAAATTGAAGATTTGATGAAATACATCAAAGCTCCTGATTTTCCGACTGGAGGAATAATTTATGGATACAGTGGCGTAAAATCCGCTTTTGAAACTGGAAGAGGTAGAATTGTGATTCGTTCTATCGCTAATTTCGAGGTTTCAAAGACTGGAAAAGAGCAAATAGTTGTAACGGAAATTCCATATATGGTCAATAAGGCCAATATGATTGAAAAAACTGCACAGCTAATAAATGAAAAGAAAATAGAAGGAATTTCTGATTTAAGAGACGAGTCAGATAGAGATGGATTAAGGATTGTTTATGATCTCAAAAGAGACGCAGTTCCGAATGTGGTACTAAATAATCTTTTTAAATACACTCAATTACAGTCATCCTTTAGCATCAACAACGTAGCCTTAGTAAAAGGAAGACCGGTAATGTTAAATCTTAAAGATTTAATAAAATACTATGTTGAGCATAGAATTGAAGTTATTACAAGAAGAACCCAATTTGAGCTTAAAGAAGCTGAAAAAAGAGCACACATTTTAGAAGGTTTACTGATAGCATTAGATCATTTAGATGAAGTAATAGCTTTAATTAGAAAATCAAAAGACCCAGATGAAGCTAGAGCTGGCTTAATCACAAATTATGATTTATCAGAAATTCAAGCTCGAGCTATTCTTGATATGCGTTTACAACGTTTAACAGGGCTTGAAAGAGATAAGATTATTGCAGAATATAAGGAGATTAAAGAGTTAATCGATGAGTTGAATTCAATTTTGGCTTCTGATGAAAAGAAAAAAGAAATTGTAAAAGCAGATTTAATTGATATAAAAACCAAGTTTGGAGATGCTCGCCGTTCTAGAATTGAAATGGTAGGTGCAGAATTCAATATTGAGGATATGATTCCTGATGACGAAATGCTAGTTACCGTTTCAAATCAAGGATATATAAAAAGAACAAATCTTGCGGAATATAAAAGCCAAGGAAGAGGAGGAACAGGCTCTAGAGGTGTTAAGACCAAAGACGAAGATTACACAGAACATCTTTTCATGGCTACAAACCATAATTATTTATTATTTTTCACTGAAAAAGGTAGGTTATATTGGTTGAGAGTATTTGAAACACCAGAAGGAAATAAAACATCTAAAGGTAGGGCTATTCAGAATTTGATCAATATTGAATCAGATGATAAAATAAAAGCAGTATTAAATGTAAAAACACTCGTTGACGAAGATTATATCAAAAATAATTATATTGTAATGTGTACCAAAAAAGGTACAGTTAAAAAAACACTATTAGAGCTATATTCAAGACCAAGACAAAATGGAATCATAGCTATAAATATCAATGAAGGGGATACATTAATAGATGTTGCATTAACCAATGGTAATGATTTTATTATAATAGCTGCAAGTTTAGGAAAAGCTGTTCGATTCCATGAATCTCAAATAAGACCAATGGGTAGGGGAGCTACGGGAGTTAGGGGGATAAATCTAGGAGAAAATGATCATGCAATTGGGATGATCTGTGTTGGAAGAGAAGACGCTCAATTATTAGTGGTTTCAGAAAATGGATTTGGAAAAAGGTCTGATATTAATGACTATAGAATAACCTCTAGAGGTGCGAAAGGAGTAAAATCTTTGAATATTACCGACAAAGTTGGGAAATTAGTTGCAATTAAAGAAGTTACAGACGAAGACGATTTGATGATAATTACGAACCGAGGAATAGCTATTAGAATTCAAGTGGTGGATCTTAGAATAATGGGAAGAAACACTCAAGGCGTAAAACTTATCAAATTAAGCGAGAAAGACGGTATTGCTTCGGTAACTAGAATTATTAAAGAAGATGAAGAAGAGGATATTTTAGTTGAAAATAATTTGGTTTTACCTTTGTTAGAAGAAGAAAATGATGGGCCAACTAGTGCAACTGAAGTAAAACCAGAAGAAGAGGGAACTCCAGAATAATATTAGTAATCAATATTATTTAATTTTTATTGCATTTTAAAATTAAGTTATTTGATACTTAGCATGATGTGGAAATTAAAAAATATATTTGAAAATCAATATTAAAATAATAAATAAACCAAATAAATAATATCAGTCTAAAATTTAAATTTAAAATTAAAACCTCGAGATGAAAAAACTAATTGTAATTGCTATTGTTGGATTATTTTCCAATAATGTAAAAGCCCAGATAAATACAGAGAAAGAGTTAATTTGTAAAAGTTATAAAGATGCAGTAGATAAAAATATTAAATTAACTGAAAACCCTAAGCAAAATATTAAAAGTGCAACATGGGTAAAATTAGCTGAGTCATATATTGAACACGCACTTCAATGTGGAACTGATTCAACTGCCTCAATAAAAGCTTATCAAGCATTTTTAAAAGCTCAAGAAGTAGAAAAAGCAGCAGGTGGTAAAAAAACTAAAGAAATAGAAGAGGCAATTAATGGATCATCTAATATTTATCGTGCACTTTTAAGTCAGGGTGCTTCACATTATAATAACAAGAACTTAGTGATGGCTAGCCAATTATTTGGATTAAGCTTAAAAGTAAATGCTAAAGATACCACCGCAGCATTGTATGCTGGAATTGTGGACCAAGCTATTGGCAAAAACGCAGAAGCAACCGCAAGCTTTAATAGTTATATTGTTAACGGAGGTAAAGACCCAGCAGTATTTTACAGTTTAGCACAAATATTTAAGATTGATAAAAATTATGACAAAGCTATCGATATTTTAAGAAAAGGATCCGAATTGAACCCTAAAGATAAAGATTTGAAAGCTGAAATTGTAAATACTTATCTTGTTTCAAATAATATTGATGGAGCAATTGGAGATTTAGAAAAAATTATAGCATCCGATCCAAATAATGTTACTAGTCTAAGTAATCTTGGTTTACTATATGACAATAAAGCAAAAGAAGCAGCAAGCGAATTAAAAACACTAAAAGAAAAAATTAGTAAAGCAAATACTTATGATGCTCAGAAAAAAGTAGATCTCGAAAAAGAAAAATTGGGAATTTTTGAAAATGAAATTGTTAATTTAAATGCTAAACTTAAAAAAGATCCAAAAACTGCTGCTGCAACAAAAAAACGAATTATTGAAGTTACTTCTCAAAAAGATACTCAGAAAGAAACTTTGGAGAAAGCAATTAAAGAATTAGCAGAAAAAGAAGCTGCGAAAGCATTAAATACTCAAAGTGCTGATAACTTGGATACTTTAGAAGCAAAAAATAAGGTTGCAAAAGAAAAAGCATATTCAGTTTACGTAAAAGTATTAGAAATAGATCCAAACAATTATGATGTAAATTTTAATATGGCAGTAATGTATTTTAATGAGGCGGTAGAAACAAAAACAGCAATTGATGCGATGGATATGAAAGAGTATCAAAAGAGTGGAAAAGAAATCGAAAAAATAGCATGTTCTCAATTTCAAAAATCTAAACCTTATTTTGATAAATGCAGATCAATTAAATCAGATGATGAAGGGGTTAACGAGAATTTGAAGAATTTGGAAAGAATATTAGAACAATGTAAATAATAATTAGAGAGTGAATTTATAGATACACTTTAATATTTATTTTAATACCTGAAAGTAAAAACATATTTAACTAGGAAATTTTTTAATATTTTTCCTAGTTTTTTTTTGTTTCAAATGGTTAATTGGAGTATATTATCGAATATATTGATAATAATATATAAAGGGTGCAGGATGTTAAGTGGTTTATTCTATTTAACATAATATAAATTATACAACATATATATAAGTATGGCTATGTTTAATAAGTAGATGTATTTTTTTTATATATTTGGATATGGATTTATCAGAAATACAAACCCTGATTGAAAAATTGTCCTTAGATGAGCAGAATCTAATTTTCAAAGAATTGTTGCGGCTTGGCAACAATATGGATATTGACATTGCAAAGATGCAGATTGCTCAAAAAGCTACTGAAAGCAGACATTGCCCCCATTGTAATAGTAGTAAGATAATTAAAAATGGAAAAGAGCATTTTGTCCAACGGTTATCTTGTAGAGATTGTAAGCGAAGCTATCGTGTAAAACAGGGACATTCAATGCCCGAATGCGAAAAGGGAAAGGGGAATTATTGAAACTTTATATGAAAAGTTTTATTGCAGGTGATAGCATCAGAAAATCGGTTTTAATTTGTGATTTAAGCATACCTACCTCCTTCAAATAGCGGCACAGAATTTTGGCATCATTACAAAATCAACAGTCTAAAATAGTATTGGATGGTATTGTTGAGAGTGACGATGTTTTTTTGCCCTATTCGCAAAAAGGTCAGAGAAATATTGATAGAAAACCCAGAAAGCGGGGAAGATGAAAATTTGCCATTATTGTTAGCCAAGATAGCAAAAACCAAAAGCATTTACAGGTTGCCACAAGAGGCTGGATTAGCGAGCAAAATCTAAAAGTAGTGCTGGAGGGTAAAATTTCAAAGGAAAGTATTTTATGTTCAGATTCACACCCAAGCTATGTAGCCTATGCCAAAACTAACAAAATTGAGTATAAAACTATAAAGTCTAACCCAAAAAAAAATGAAACAATGGCTGGATGGGTTTAATGGAGTAGCGACCAAATATTTACAAAATTATTTAAATTGGTTTTCAGTATTAAAACGATTAGAAAAAGCACAGATGCCATTAAGAGAATTATCAATTATGGTTTGTGCTTCATTTGAGGCTATAAATGTACTAAAAGGAATTCCTAAATTATTATATATTTAATTAAACAAAGCCATAAGTATTTACTTTTTGAGTTTAGAGTTTGATTTTTTTTGTCTAGAATGAAGCCAAAAAGTATTTAATTCTAATAAATTGTTAGGAAAATGGAATGTAAATAATACTTAATGCCAATTAATAATTATTTACATTTTAACCCACATTGCGTATTAAGCGGAGCTAAGTAGGCCTTTAATAGCCAGTTGCGGATTTTTGGGTTTCGGTTTGTGTACTACAGATTTTAATTTCACGAAGGGTCGTTTTTTTATATTTAAAGCTTCCAGTATTGTTTTA
>JANOMP010000369.1:0-5016 GCA_031420365.1 Cytophagaceae bacterium | reverse complement strand
GAAATAAAAAACCAAATACAAATTATGATAGAACACCAGAAAAAAAGGTATTGAAAATGCGGAAATTGTCAAAAAGTATAAAATAATTGTATAGATTTACAAAACAAGAACTGCTGGAAAATAACCTTGCGGATTTTAGGTGTTATTAAATATTAGACATACCAATTAAATTGGAATAATTATTGCTAATATATCTATTAAACTATTATATCTATCTCAACCTTATTAGTAGTTATAACGTATATTAACTTACCGTTAACTAAGATTTTGACAAAATTAATTGACTTTTAAAATATTATTGTTTTATATTTCGGAAAAATTTATAAAAACTAACACTTAATAATACAATATGGTATAAAACTTTACGTTAACTAATCGTATTAAATAAAATGGAAAAAGTCCTAGTTAACGAAAGTGAGCTTATATCAGCCTACATAAGTGGAGATGAAAAAGCATTTGCCACGCTTGTCAACCGTTATAAGTCTAAGGTTTACACCACAATTTATCTTGTTGTCAAAGATACTTATATAGCAGAAGACCTCACGCAGGATACTTTTATTAAAGCTATAAAAACTTTGAAAGAAGGGAAATATAATGAGGAGGGGAAATTCCTTCCGTGGATACTTAGAATTGCTCATAATCTTGCCATTGACTATTTTCGAAGAGCGAAACGCTATCCAAATGTAGTGTTTGAGGATGGAAGTAGTGTATTTAACTCTCTCAATTTTGCTGAAGAGTCTATTGAGGATTTGCAGATTAAGAAAGAATCTTATGAGCATTTAAGGAGTTTAATTAAACGTTTGCCGCAGCAACAGAGAGAGGTTTTAGTAATGAGACATTACGAGGATCTTAGTTTCCAAGAAATTGCTGAAGCAACCGGAGTGAGTATCAATACTGCATTGGGTCGTATGCGTTATGCTCTTATCAATCTAAGAAAATTGATGAGTAAAACAAAATATGCCTATGACAAAAACCTGTACATCGACGCAGAATGAGATTATTCGGTATGTATATAACGAAACTTCAAGTTCTGAAAATGTTTTTATTGAGGAATCTATAATTGGAGATGATGAGTTTTTAAATTTTTATCTTGATTGTATTAAAATCAAAGATGACTTTAATAAAATAAAACTTTTTCCAAAAGACAAAACAATTAATAGCATTTTAGAGTATTCAAAAAACTTTAGACCTACGATTTTTTCGTAGGTTTTTTTTTATTTTAGAATAATAGGCTATTTTGGAAAAAATTCCATCTAATGCCTAACTTAATAATCTTTTCATTTTGTGAAACCTCAAAGCTATCGTTTCTTTGTTGAAAGGAAAAATCAAAAAAGAAGTTGTGTTTTAACATGAGAGAGGTCAAAAATTCGAAAGAATTAATAGTATTTTTAAAACCCTGCCCTATAAAATTATCGTAATCAGATAACCTACCTATTTTATTGTTAAGTTTAATATTTCCACCATAGTTTATGTTATTTACATCTTCTCCTTTCCTGGCTCTCATATTAGTAAGAGTAATAAAAACAATTGGTATAGGTTGATATTTTAAAACAAAAAGCATTTCTTTAAAATTTGCGCCCAAAGGATGAGCAATTGGCAAATTATAATTCACATAATTTGAATACGTTGTAAAATGAGAATACATAAAAGGCCTTGCCCGATTCATTTCAATTTGTAAATCAAGATTTTTAATCTCAAAGGCATCTATATATTTACCACCTAACTGCCATGAATATTTTTTTGACCACCATCCTTTTTTCTTAAATTCTTCACTGTTATATTCATCTAAAAAAAACTGCCCATAAGTACTTACTGATTTAAACAAATTTAATTTGAAATCAGCCCCAACTAATGCGTTATCTGTACTGCCTAAATATCCCTCAATAAACCTGTAGAAAATCAAAGGATTTAAATAATTAAATTCAAAGCCATAATCTCTTTTTCCATACATCACACTTTCAAATAAGCCCACATTTAATCGTTTTGAAATATTTACATTTAAATGATGAAAAGCTAAATACTTTGGAGGAAAAGTTACTGAACTGTTTCCAGAATTTGGCACTTGAAGATTTGTCATTTGCCCCAATATTGACAAATATTGAAACCTCCCTATTTTTAAATTTGCTTTAAGTTGCAAATAAGGTGAACTAAAATTACTTAAAACCATTGATCTAATTCCAGATCCAATAAAATTCTTATCATGACCAAACAATAAATTAAGGTTCTTAATGGGCTTGAAAGCAATATACCCTATAGCATTAAAATAATCGACTTGCAGCTTATTAAAATCTTCGTCTTTTACTTTTACAAACGATTGATAAGGAATACCTTGATAAGTTTCAAAAAAATTAACTACAAAATTGGGGCTTGAGGCTTGATTTTCAGTAACCATGCTATAAAAGCCCAATTTTTTGTTAATCCTGCCTCTTATTTCAACACCTCTTGTATTAATAAACAAAGGCTTTGACTCTAAATCCCCTATTTGAGAATTATAACCGTATGATAAATTTAAAATCGGAGAAACATGAATATCAAAATCATCATTTTCAACAAAATATAAATCAGATTTATTTTTGTACAAATATTTTAAAACAGGTTTCTTCCTTAAATTAGAAGTGAAGAATGATTTATTTAGAAACTCCCAATTGTCTGCTTGCAAATAATTAAGATTGAATCGGTCAGATTTGGATAATTTTCTATAAAAAGCAGTATCTAATTTAGTTGTAAAATTGGCTAATTCTTGCCTTTCAAATGGCTTTATGTTGGTATGAAAATCGTTAGAAAGCTTACCACTTTTTATTTCGAAGCGTTCCAAAGCATGCAATTGAAAAGCATCCAATGGACTATAAGCCCCCTGAGACCAAGTTTTATTAAAAATCGAAAAGAAAAAAAATAGTAAGTAATACGAATTTTGTTTCATTAAAATAGTCCAAGCAAACAGACCATGCAAAATTAATTATAATTTTTCCTTTTTAAGTAAATCTACTGAATTATTAATAAATTTGGAACAATAGATCAAATAGGAGCGTTTTAAACATAAATTAATGATTATTTGTTGCTCATAAAACTATTAAAAATACTAATTTTATAAGCTAATAATAATGAATTTTTACTGCAAAATTAAAACTTTCAATTATACAGAAACTTTTCTTAATAATATTACAAAATGAAGTCTTTTGATATACCTGAAATTTACAAAAGTAATTTAATAGCTAAAATCAAAGAAAAGAGGAGATTAAAAGATAAATTAAAAAAAGATTTTAGCCCTACTTTACTAGATTTTGGCAAAATTAAAATTTTGATTGCCAGACATTTTGGATTCTGTTATGGAGTAGAAAATGCAGTAGAAATAGCATATAAAACACTAGAAGAAAACCCCAACAAACAAGTGTATTTATTAAGTGAAATGATTCATAATCAAGATGTAAATCAAGATTTACAATCAAGAGGTGTAAAGTTTCTTATGGATACAAATGGAAATAGAATTAAAGATTTTGAAAAATTAAATTCTGATGATGTAGTAATTGTTCCAGCATTTGGAACTACACTTGAAATACAAAAAGAATTAACTAAAAAAGGGATAGATATATATAAATACGATACAACTTGCCCTTTTGTAGAAAAAGTATGGAATAAGGCTTCCCAAATTGGCGAACGGGGATATACAATTATTATCCATGGCAGGCCAATCCATGAAGAAACTAGAGCTACTTTTTCACACAGCCAAGAAAAATCTCCTACTTTAATAATAAATGACATGGAAGAGGCCAAAGAATTGGCTTCTTACATCAGAAAAGAAAAACCAAAGGAATTATTTTTTAAAACTTTTGAAGGGAGATTTTCCTTAGGATTTGATCCAAATCAAGATTTAGAACGATTAGGTGTGGTAAATCAAACTACCATGCTAGCAACAGAAACCCAAACTATTGCAGATTATTTAAAACAAGAAATAATTGCATTTAAAAATTTAGCCATTTCGGATGTACCCAACTTCTTTGCAAATACTAGAGATACTCTTTGCTACGCCACAAATGACAACCAAGATGCAACCTACGAATTATTAAGTCAAAAAGCAGATTTGGCTATAGTAATTGGCGGCTACAACAGTTCTAATACTACCCATCTAGTGGAATTGTTAGAAAAGAAAATGCCTACTTATTTCATTCAATCTCAAAAAAAAATTATTTCAAATCAACTTATTTCTCATTTTGATATTCATCATGGAATTGAAGTAATTTCAGAAAATTATTTTCCAAAAAACAAAATTCCAACTGTTGTTTTAACATGTGGGGCATCTTGTCCAGACTCAATAGTCGAAGCAGTATTGTTAAAGTTACTTTCATTCTATGGAGTAGAAGAACAATTGGAAAACCAAATAAGCAATCTGTAAATTAAAATAATCTTCGTTTAAAAAAAAATGAATTATTTCTTGTTTTGAATCATTTTTTTTTGCTATTTCAATGTTGTATTTTAGTTAACCTAAAACTATGATTTACCATGAAAATGTTAGAATACGTAAAATTAATTCTTAGCAAGGTAAGTTTTGACAAGAAATTGTTTGAAAAAGAATTAAAAAAAGGTCTTAAACAACTTGGCATTATTGAAATTAAAGAATTAAAAGCATGGTGTTATGAAAAATTTGGTGCTTTGTACAAAAGTATTTTAAACAAAGTTTTTAGAAAAACTGCTTTAACCTAATTAAAAATTACTGGCATCCGACTAAAACTTAATTCGTCCAAAAATACTGCATAAAAGTACTTATGAGGCACATTTATTCAGATTCTTAAAAAGACCCCCTAACATACTCTGCGTCGCCTGCTGCGGGGCAAAGGGCGTTCCTCTTCTTTTTTGCGTACGTCGCACCGCCGGGATGCTGGCCCAGTCTAAAACGAATCGGAGTGGCGTCCCACCAAAAAAAACAGCCAAACAGCGGCCTTTAGCAAACTCACATCGGCCTGCCGCACCACCTCAAAATTCTATAAATCAATAGGTTACAAAAGTTTAAATTTGTGTCAA
>JANOMP010000368.1:0-2514 GCA_031420365.1 Cytophagaceae bacterium | reverse complement strand
CACAGATTTAAGGACCGTGGACTCTTCAGACATCAGAACGGCTAAAAGAGAGGTAAAACAACAAGTAATAGAAGAAAAAGCGGAGGCAAAACGGATGAAAATATTTGGCCTTAACATTTTCAATAATCAAACGCTAAATTTCGAACCTAATCTTAAAATTGCAACACCAAAAAATTATGTGCTGGGTACAGACGATGAAATAAGCATAGACATTACGGGATATGCTTATGCGCATTATAATGCAAAAATTAGTACTGAAGGAACCATTAAAATTGAAAACTTAAGTCCGATTTTTCTAAGTGGCCAAACCTTGGAACAAGCTAAAACTAAAATTGTGCAGCGTCTAAAAACATTGTTTGGAGGACTCGCCACAGGCGGATTAAGTGCCGATGTAACATTAACTAAGATAAGAAGCATAAAAGTAAACGTAATAGGCCAAGCCGTTTTCCCAGGTTCTTATACGGTTCCTTCTTTAGCAACAGCTTTTAATGTCTTATATGCAGCTGGAGGACCCACCGAAATTGGTTCCTTGCGCAACATTGAAATATTTAGAGGTGGAAAAACCATTCGAAAATTAGATTTGTATGATTTCCTATTGAAAGGCGACTTAAAAGACGATATCGTATTGCATGACCAAGATGTTATTTTGATTCCCTATGTTGACTTAAGAGTAACAGTAGCTGGCACAGTTAGAAACCCTAAAATATTCGAGATAAAAAAAGGAGATAACCTTAAAACAGTCATAGACTTCGCGGGAGGCTTCAGTGAAGTAGCCTATTCCAAATCAATCCGAGTAATAAGAGCGACTCCAACAGAAATGAGAATACAAACCGTCATGAATAATGAATTTACAACCTTTCTTGTTCAAAAAGGAGACAGTATTAAGATAGATACGCTTTTAAATAGATTCGAAAACAAAGTAAGTATAGATGGGGCAGTTTTTAGAAAAGGAGACTACGAGCTGGAACCGGGTATGACCCTAAAAAAACTAATAGCCCAAGCAGAAGGCCTAAAACCCGAGGCATTTAAAGAAAGGGCTTTGTTGAAAAGAGAAATGCCAAATGCCGACCCAGAATATATTCAAGTAGATTTAAATAAAATATTCGATGGCAAACAGGAAGACATAGTGCTCATAAAAAATGACGTATTAATTATTAAGAATTATGCTGATTTAAGAGAAAAAGAGCTTATCACCATAGAAGGTGAAATTAACAAACCAGGCAATATAGATTTCGCCCAAAACATGACCGTTTCCGATGCCATAGTTTTAGCTGGAGGCTTTAGATATGGGGGAAATCCTTCGAGAATAGAAATAGCCAGAAGGGTAAAGGAAGACGGAGGCGATGCCGATCAAAACGTCCAAATTATTCAAGTTAAAATTGATTCCAACTTAGGTATTATAGCCGCCACAGACAAAAACCTAATTCTAAAGCCATTTGATAGGATTTATGTTCGTAAAATATCTCGATATGAAGTACAAAGAAATGTGACAATCTCAGGAGAAATAGCCTATCCTGGACCATATTCTTTGCAAGATAAAAAAGAAAGAATCTCAGATTTAATTGATAAAGCAGGCGGTTTAAAAAATCAAGCCGACCTAGGAAGTGCTAAATTTACTAGAAATGGCGTGCAATTAGGGGTTGACCTTAAAAAAGCCTATGAAAAAAAGAATGATGTTCAAAATCTTTTATTAATTCCTGGAGATGTTTTAGATATACCTAGAAGAAAAGAAACCGTAACCATATTCGGACAGGTTTACAATCCCACCTCATTACCTTATGAACCCGAACTAAAATTAAAAGACTATTTAAGTTTAGCAGGAGGCACTACCGATAGTGCGTATGTAAAGAAAATATATATAAAATACGGCAATGGCCGACTAAAACGTACTAAATCATTTGCAGGTATTCATAGCTTCCCAAAAGTTGAAAATGGTTCAGAAATTTATATTCCATTACACAAAAAACAAAGATGGTCTGCCGCAGAGCGAATAGCAGTGAGTTCCGCCATAATCTCAATCTCAACGGTACTCCTAACCCTAGTACTAAGAGCAGCACAATAAAACTGTTGTCCGTTATCGGTTGTCTGTTATCCGTTATCCGTTTCAGTTCACCGTTCTTTAAACAGTTGTCAATTCACGGATATCTAGCTATCGGTCAACTTTTTTTAGAGATAGACTTAATGACACCTGTAGCATTTAAAGAAAAAATAGGTGAATTAGCGTTAAGAAACAAATTGACGATGAAAGAGTCAATCGACGAAAAAAGTCAGATTTTGGGTGCAGAAAGCCCCCAAGTATCTGTGAGAAACAAACCTCTGAATCTAGATATTATCTCTGAAAATAGAATTAAAATAATTTAAAAACTGTCAAAGTTTATCTGGAATAGACTAATCGACAATGAATAACGGATAACGAATAACAGAATACTGTTGCTGATTCTCGGCTATATAACACTTTTCAATTAATTGTAATTAAGTAAAGAATTTTGGTAGATATTTGTTAGTTCTAAGTTT
>JANOMP010000367.1:0-3231 GCA_031420365.1 Cytophagaceae bacterium | reverse complement strand
TATCTTGCATACAGAAATTTGTTTTGAGGAACTCAAATTTCTGAACAAAAAGGCGAAAAAGCTAAACTTTCGAGCCTTTTTGTGTTTTTCTAAGATTAATAAAATCCTAACCTAATTTAACCGTTTGACAGTAATTTTAATTGAAGGAAAAAAAACACTTAAGAAAACCTAGGTTCAAGAATTAAATGCAACAATTAAATTTCTTTTGGGAAGGAATACTTAAAAAAATATTTTTTTGTTACAAACTCTTTCATTTAGAAAACCAAGGTTTTAGTTTTTTTAAATATTTTTATCAGAGTTTTAAAAAATTATATTGTATATTTCTATTTTTTAGAACCTTCCCATATTTAAAATTAAATTGTAATGAACACTCTTTTTCCCATTTTTCTTAAAGGAAATTACCTCAAATTTCTTATAGTCGGTGGAGGGAATGTAGGTTTAGAAAAAGTAGAAGCTTTAGTAAAAAACTCTCCTGACGCAGATATTGTGGTAGTGGCTCCAATAATCAAGAATGAAATCTTTGAGTTAGCGAAGCATCATTCCATAAAAATAATAAAAAAAAAGTACGATAAGAGTCAATTGGAAAATATAAATATTGTGTTAGCTGGAACAGACTCCAAAGACGTTAATATTCAAGTAATGCTAGATTGTAAGGCAAGAAATATTCTAATAAATGTAGCAGATACTCCAGACCTTTGCGATTTTTATTTGGGCTCTGTTGTTGTTAAAGACGACTTAAAAATAGCTATATCGACAAATGGAAAATCTCCTACTTTTGCCAAAAGATTTAGAGAAATTTTGGAAGAAATTATTCCAGAAAACATTCAAAAAACCTTGGATAACCTTCAAAATATAAGAAATAAACTAAAAGGAGATTTTCAATATAAAGTAAATAAATTAAATGAAATCACAGAGGTGATGAAAGAACAAAACTAGAAATGAAAAAATTAATACCCATTTTTTTTTTAGTGTTTACCCTTTTTATTTTGAATAGTAGTTATTCCCCAGTTTTTGAAGATCAAAGTTTTGGTTCTGAAAATGACTGGGCAGAATATCTGGGGGGCGCTGATAGAAATCATTTTTCTAAGTTAGAACAGATAAATACTCAAAACGTTAAAAATTTAAAGGTAGCGTGGGAATATTCAGCCCCTGATTCTGGGCAAATGCAAGTAAATCCTTTAATAATAGATGGTATTTTATATGCTGTCGATGCCTCTGTTCAAGCTTTTGCTTTAGATGCCCGCACTGGAAAAGAGATTTGGCGTTTTGGTGATCCATTGAAAAATTGGGCAAGTACAAGCCGTGGAGTATCTTTTTGGAAAAATGGGGAAGACAAACGAATATTGTTTACTGCGGGCCCTAATCTTTGGGAATTGGATGCAAAATCGGGTAAACCAATAAAAAGTTTTGGTAATAACGGTAAAGTAGACCTACATACTGGATTGCCAGAAATAGCACAAAATAAATTTATAATTTCGAATACTCCAGGAACAATTTTCGAAGATTTAATTATTATGCCTTTAAGGCTATCTGAAGGAGAAGATGCTGCTCCTGGAGATATTAGGGCTTTTGATATAAAAACTGGAAAACTAATTTGGACTTTTCATACCATTCCGTATCCAGGGGAGTTTGGCTACGAAACTTTTCCTCCTGATGCCTATAAAAACGAGGAAGTAGGAGCTGGGAATAATTGGGCTGGAATGGCCGTAGATAAAGAAAAAGGAGTGCTTTATGTGCCTACTGGCTCAGCGGCCTATGATTTTTATGGAGGAAACCGTAAGGGAGCTAATTTGTTTGCAAATTCAGTATTGGCTTTAAATGCTCGAACTGGAAAAAGAATATGGCATTTTCAGGCTATTCATCATGATATTTGGGATAGAGATTTTCCATCGCCACCAAATTTGGTAACAATAAAAAGAAATGGAAAAATGATTGAAGCCGTAGCTCAAATTACTAAAAATGGTTATGTGTTTGTTTTCGATAGAAAAAACGGTAAACCTATTTATCCTATAAAAGAATTTCCGGTGCCAAAGTCTAAATTAAAAGGAGAGTTTTCTTGGCCCACTCAGCCTTTGCCTTTACTTCCAAAGCCTTTTGCGAGACAGTCTTTTGAGCTAACCGAAAAAGATATTAGTATTTATGCGGAAAATAGAGGAGAATTAATTCAAAAGTTTAAAGGGTATAAAAGAGCCATGTTTGATCCGCCAAGTACAGAAGGAACTCTTATTCTGCCTGGCTTTGATGGAGGAGGCGAATGGGGCGGAGCAGCAGTAGATCCACAAGGGATTATGTACATAAATAGCAATGAAATGGCATGGATTCAAACTATGACAAAAGTGGAAGATGAATCGAAATTAATTAATCTTCCTTTAGGAGAAAAAACATATAAACAATATTGCCAAAGTTGCCATGCCCCAGACCGAGAAGGAAATCAACAAAGTGGCTATCCGACGCTTTTGAATATTGGAAATAAAATCGAGAATAAAGCTTTATTAGCTTTGATTAATAGCGGAAAAGGCATGATGCCAGGATTTGGTTTTATTGGTGCTGAGGAAAAACAAGCATTGATTCAGTATTTAAATGATGTAGAAAAGAAAGAAGTAGGTTCTCAAAATTCAAATTTAAAAAGAGCTAAAATTCCTTATAAAATGACAGGGTACAATAAGTTTTTAGATAATAAGGGGCTTCCTGCCATTTCACCACCTTGGGGCACTTTAAATGCTATTGACTTGAATACTGGTCAATATAAATGGAAAATAGTATTAGGAGACGAACCTAAATTGAAAGCCAAAGGTATAAAAGGAACTGGGTCTGAAAACTACGGAGGGCCAGTGGTAACCGCTGGAAATGTGTTGTTTATAGCTGCTACAAAAGATAAAATGTTTAGGGCTTTTGACAAAACCAATGGAAAATTACTATGGGAGACAGAGCTCCCAGCAGCTTCTTTTGCTACACCAGCAACTTACAAAGCTGGAAATAAGCAGTACATAGTTTTGGCTTGTGGAGGAACAAAGTTAGGAACTGAAAAAGGAAACAAGTTTGTAGCATTTGCATTGCCATAATATGGGTCACATCCATTTTCTGGGGAGTGATGTAGTTTAAGCAAATAATTTTTCAAGTCTAAAGAGGAAAAAATTAACATCAGTAACTCCTCTTAAATTGGCTCTAAACCCTTTTATTTTAGAGTTGAAAGATTCCGCATTAGCATTGGTGCTTCTGTTATCAAAGAAG
>JANOMP010000366.1:0-18751 GCA_031420365.1 Cytophagaceae bacterium | reverse complement strand
GAAAGGTTTCAACCTTATTAGATTTAGTAAGTTGAACATTAAAAAAATAATACCCCACAGGCAAAAGATTCCCATCTTCTCCACTGCCGTCCCATTCTATTTTTCCTTGAGAACCTATCAAGCTAATATTTCTCAATTTGCGTTTTGATATTCCGAATTTATCCAATACATCAATCGAAACTAATTGCCCATTGGCTTCCAAATCGTAATATAAATATGTGGAATTATTCACAGAGTTTTGATAAGGATTAAAAACAAGAGGCTCCACATAGACCTGATCTTGTAAAACTTGAGGGGCTTTTTGAGAATTTGCATATCCAGGAGTACCATAAAAAACTTCAGAAGAAGCTGAATGCCAATTAGAAGCAATCCTATTTGCTATTTTAAAATTAATTCGCTCCAAGGATACTCCTTTTGGATCTCCAATAAATGCTGTATGCATTTTATCAGAATAAGAAAACCTATCAAATTCTTTTCTTTCAGGATTAAAAAGTAAAACTGTACCCTTATCAATATTAAAACTAGGAATCTTTGAGGATTGGAAAATGTGTCTTTTTTCAAAAGTGGGATATTGACTTTCGGTAATTTTAGCGTTTTCAGTAATTGCTAAAAATTCCTTAGGCTTTACAATTAAGTCAGAAGTGGAAATCACTTCAAAATTACCAATCACACCTTTTAAATCCATATTTGCCAAATACCAACTTTTTAAATTAATTTTATTACTTGAATTGTTATAAAATTCCACATAATCCTTTCCTCCAGTATGCGGATTAAAAAGAATTTCAGAAATAAGCAGTTCGGATGAGTCTGGTGGCGAAAGATTAAAAAAATCTACAATAACTTTGGGGCTTACATTTCCAGAGCAATCTTCTATGGCATCTAATTCTAACTTTAGCTCTTCGTTTTGTTCTAATTTCCTTAGTAATTCAATTTGTAAAACAGTGTAATCATAAGGTAAAAACTTAACATTTTTAATTGTTAAATTAGGCAATGAAAATTTACTTTTAATTTGAGAAGTCGAAAAACTGAGAATTTCATCAAATTTTAGAGAAATTATAAAATTATTTAGAGACGAAGAAAGTAAAATTGGTGGTGTTATATCAGGTTTGTTTCTTGATACTGAGTTTTTCTTTCCGGGACTCGCCCCGAGTGGATTAATAGAGGATTCCCAATTTTGATACCCTTGACATGGAAAACTTAAATCAATCATTTCTAACGAATAACCTTGGTCTTTACCTTTAGTGTACCAATTTGATGAATAAGTTACAAAAAAAATATCATTTTGCTTTTCGTCTTTTAAAACTAGCAAACTGCCTTCATTAACTAGTGAAAAACTGTTTAATGGTATTACTTTACCATAATTAGCAAAATCCTGCTCGTTACCTTTTCGACAAACTATCACATATTCTTGCGGTAAAACCAGTACTTCGGGAAACAGAACTTCTGTTTTACCATAAATTAGTCTGAAGCCTTTTAGATTGATAAGTTTGGATGTCGAGTTGAATAATTCAATAAATTCTTTTTCAGGTAAGCCTTTACTTGGTGTAGGGTCTGCAAAAATTTCGGTGATTAACAAACTAAAATTTTGCGAATAACAATCATAAGAAAAAAAACATACTAACGAGATTATCAAATTTTTCATTTTCAGTTGTGTATTATTTATAATTATGAAAAGATAAATTTAATGCTAAATTACTACATGCAATTAAAAATGCTCCAAAGTTTTAATATTCAACGAATAAAAACGATTTACCCAAAAAAAATACTTTTTAGGTCAGATTATAAAAAAACGCTTTTATCAAAAACTAAGCCAAACTATTATTTAATTATGTCATCTATTGCATAACTACCAATAATTAATGTAAAATAAAGATTATTCACTCTTTAAAAAAAACTTTTTTAAAAGGCACGATTATTGATTTATTTAATTTTCAACTAGGTTAATGAATAGAAAATTAAAGTAATTAATAGATATGTCCCTTTTAAAAGTAAAATTTTCAATCTTAGGGATTGTTGCATTGGTGTTTAACACCCACCTTTCTTGGAGCCAAGCCGCCCCACCTAAGCCTACTATATGTACAACTCCTCCAGCTGGATATTTAATTGGAGGTTTTATAAACGTTTCTCCTCAGATTACCTGTATTCCATTTAACCAATCAACGGCAATGATTTCTTTAGAGAATGATAGAGACCCAACTATTGGTAACGTATTGTTAACTAACGCGGTAATGTATACTGGAATCAATAATAATTTTAATTTAAATACAGCAATTTCCATATCTCTTGTATCAGAAAAAACAAGTCAATTATTAAGTGCTGGATATCATTGGATTTTGATGACAGGAAATAAGGGCACTCAAAAATATTTGACTTGTAACCTTACTGAAATCAATAGAATGGTAGAACCTACTGTAACTGCAACCAACTGTGGTGGAAATTCTGTAACTTTTACAATTCCGGCAGTTCCAGAAAATTTGCATAATAGATATAAGCTAGATTGGGGTGATGGAATTACAGAAGTAATTAATATTAATGCCACAACTACACTTCCAGTAGTAAAAACTCATAATTATACAAGTACTCCGCCCACCATTAAAATTCAAGGAGAATACATTAGAAATGGATTTACAATTTGTCCAACTTCAATTAAACCCATTAATCCACTAGCAGACAACTCAACTTTGCTAACTACTTTGGAAGGAGAAAATGGAGGAAAAGAAGCAAAAATACAATTTGTTGGCTTTAAGAAAGGAGAAAACTATGAATTAGAAGCTCAAATTGACAATGGATTAAATACAAATTCTTGGACTAAATTGGCTGATGCATCAGATGGATTGAAGCAACTAACTGGATTAAATGAAAATGAAAAATATTGTTTTAGATTGAAAGGGATAAATTCATGTGGTAAAGCAACCTACTCACAAAATACTTTATGCTCAATTAATCTTCAGCCAAATATAAAAAAGACTACAGAAGTGGAACTTAAATGGAATATGCCAACTAATCCAAGCAGTGTTCCTACCACTTTACGATTGACTAAAGAAATAGTAGGACAAGCGGGAAGTTCTAATAATCCGCCATTACCAACAAAAACTGAAACATCTTATATAGACAATACAATAAATTGTACCAACAAATATTTATATAGCATTTCTACTTTATACCCACCGGTTTCTTTGAATAACACGCCCTATATAATAAGTATTAAATCAGCTCAAATAACGGTTGACCCAAAAGCAAACGCAGTTTCGATCAAACCTACTAATTTAGTAAGTGTAGGCTTTGACCCAACTGACGATAAAACCATCAAGCTAGTAATTGTTGAAACTACCACAGGAAATGAATATACATTTTTTAGAGCCATAAATGATAGTAAAAATTATGAGGAACTAGGAAAAAGTAAGAACAATACGTATTTTGATGTTGCCATAAACGAAGAGCCAGCATCTTATTGTTATAAATATAAATATATAGATCAATGTGGAATAACTTCGGCTCTATCTGACCCATTCTGTTCCATTTTATTGTCTTCCGAAAGCAAAGGAAATCTAAATTGGACACCCTATTCAATACCCCCTGAAATTTACAATACTGCCTCTACGGTAGATTATTCTATAGAGTATTTTGATCCAACCTTTAATTCATTCATACCATATAAAAAAACAAGCAATTTGGAATATGGAATTCAAGATGTGTTGAATTCTTCGACACAATCTGAAGTAAAATTTCGAATTATGGGAATGCAAACTGTTGACACTGAACAATATAAAAATCAATTTATTTTTTCACACTCCAACACTTTTACAGTAGTAGTGCCACCAGCAATTTTTATCCCAACTGCGTTTACTCCGGATGGAATTCTACCGGTTGATTCTGAGACTTTTAAGATTCGTACAAAGTTTATAAGCAGCGGAACTATTAAAATCTATGATAGATGGGGGGCGACGTTGTTTAAGGCAGAATCTTTGGCTGATGAATGGAATGGGAATAAAGCCAACAATTTAACACCCGCTCCTGCTGGAACTTACGCTTATGTAATCAATGCGCTAAGCGATACAGGAAGGCCTTTTAATATTTCAGGTTCTATTCTGCTTTTAAGATAAAAAGCACCCGATTAAGGATATCCCTAAAAACAATACAAAATATTATTTTTTTTTCTTGATTTCCAAAAATAAATCTTATGCCTTTTTAGAATTATTTAATTGAAAAAATTCTTTACATTCATTTGATATTTCTTTGGGCTTACTTTTTGTTTTTGAGTAAATTGCCTATTAAAATTTGAAAGATTATTAAACCCAGATTCAAAAGCAACTGAGGCTACATCCAAGTTAGAGGATAAAAACAAGGAACACGCATGATTAATTCTAATTTCATTTAAGAAACTAATATAGCTCTGGCCAGTTTGTTGTTTAAAAAATTTACAAAAAGCATTAGTCGTTAAATTTATTAGATTTGCTGTTTCTTCTATTTTTATTCTTGTTTTAAACTTATTCAAAGTAAACTCATAAACTCTTTCAATTTTGTCATTCTTTACTTGATCAAATTTTTTTTTCTTGTTTAAAAGTTCTTTTATTTCTATTTTATTAGAACACAAATAACCAATAATTTCTAAAAAAATAAGTATCCTATTAAATCCTACTGCATTTTTTAGCTTTTCAAATTCCACTTCAATTCCAATTTTAGAATAACTTATTCCACCTTTTATTTCTTGCACAAAAGTATTGAATAGACTTAACTCACTTAAAAGATACAATTCATTGTTAAAAAAGTTTTGATTAAAAAAAATGGTTGTTGAACTAACCCCAGGTGAAAAATCGGAGAAATAGATTTCGTCACATTTAAAAACATGAGGTAAATTCGCTCCAAGTACAAATACCTGACCTGACGAAAACCTACCAACAGCATCACCGATAATATAAGTACCTAATCCTTTTTCAATATAAGTGATTTGGCACTGAGGATGAAAATGAAATTTATCATAAAAATATTTTAAGCTCTCTGATTGCACCCTAAACGGAACATCCAATGCGTCAATCTTAAAAAATAAGGGTTTCATTCAAAATTATTAGTTTTGATTATCATCTTCATTAAAATCAAAAGAGTTATCTAAAAGCATGCTGTCGAGCAAATCTTTAAATTTTAGCCCTTCATCCAATTGTTGTTTTGAAACTAAAGAGTGTTCCGCTATACCATGCAATGCAAATTCCATTAAAAATAGATTTTCGTTTTCTTTTACCTTGGGAAATACACTTAAAATTAAATCTTGAAGACCATCTACCTCCATAAGTTTATTTTTGTAGTCTTTTTGGTTCTCATTATGTAATAAATCTACTGTATTACTATTGGCAAACCAATCAATAATTCTTTTGTAATGATTAATCCCAATTTTCTTCTTCTTTTCTTTTTCTGGATTTGGAAAATACAAACCAAACTCTTCTCTAATAGCTTTTCCTATCAAGTTTTGGGCAACAAAAACAGGACCTTCCAACTCGCCTTCATACACTAATTCTATTTTACCATTTATAGCAGATATTGCACCATAAACATCTGAAATTCTGGCTATAGCGTCTTTTTCGCTATTCTTTAAAACTCTTAATTCTACCGAACTTAATAAATTTTCATAGGCTGAAATTGTCATTCTTGCAGAAACTCCAGATTTAGCATCTACAAACTCACTTTTTCTTGCTTGTATTGCAATCTGTTCTATTAAATTTTTTAATATTTCATTAACCACAATTGATTTTTGACCACTTTTGACTGAAGCCTCTTGCTGAGTTATCTTTTTCCCGGTTTCTAAATCTTTTGGATAGTGAGTTACAATTTGAGAATCAATTCTATCTTTTAATGGCGTAACAATACTTCCTCTATTGGTATAATCTTCGGGATTTGCAGTAAATACAAATTGAATGTCGAGTGGTAACCTCAATTTAAAACCTCTAATCTGAATATCTCCCTCTTGAAGTATGTTAAAAAGTGCAACTTGAATCCGAGCCTGTAAATCAGGTAATTCATTGATAACAAAAATACAACGATTAGATCTAGGTATTAATCCAAAATGAATGACTCTTTCGTCAGAATAAGAAAGTTTTTGAGAGGCGGCCTTTATTGGATCTACATCACCAATTAAGTCCGCAACAGAAACATCGGGAGTGGCCAATTTTTCATTATACCTTTCAGACTTATGAAGCCAAGAAACAGGAGTTGAATCCCCCATTTTCTCTATCAAATCTAAGCTAAATTTAGACAATGGCTTGAGAGGATCATCATTTAATTCGCTGCCCTCAACAATAGGAATATATTCATCCAAAAGATTTATCATTAATCGAGCAATTCTTGTTTTTGCTTGCCCCCTCAGTCCCAATAAGTTGATATGGTGCATGGATAAAATAGCTTTCTGCAACTCAGGAATTACCGTATTTTCATAACCCCATATTCCCTTAAACACGTTTATCCCATTCTCCAAACTATAAATTAAGTTCTCTCTTAATTCTAACTTAATAGATTTTGAAACATAGTTGGATGATTTTAATTTTCCTAGATTTCCAATTTTTAAAAGACTTTTGTCAAATTGAGCCATGAAAAGATTTTATTTTTTAATTTTCTAACGCTTATTTAATGTAAATGGTTTAAAGAAATCCTTAAGATGGAGAGAATAAAATCTATTATAAATCGAATTATTATGAAAATCAATCTATGGTTGGTTTGATGAATGTTTCTTAGATTTTGAAATTCAAAAAATAATTTAAAATTTTGGTTTTAATAATTTTAGAAGCAATAATTGAATAACAGATACCAATTATTAAAGTTTTCTGTATCATCTTATATATAATAACGACGATTTTTATAATTTTACAAAAAAAATAGATTATTGAGAATAATAATTATCGCTTTTTTGGTTTTAATTCCCTTAAAAAAATGTCTCGCAATTCCATCTGGACCCAACAATACGTATAATGTAATTTATGATCTTAAATATGATTGGTTAGAATATGATCAAGATTTAAAAGTATACACTCCATATATTAAAGAAAACAATACAAATAAATTAATTTATTCATTAAGAATAAATCTAAATGATTATCCTGGATGCTATTTATTACTTAAATCACAAAACAATGATGATTATTTGTTTTTTGGAAGTAAAATGAAACAAGTTTTACCAAAAGATGAATGGGTTAAATTTAGCATTAAAGAACTATCAAAAATTACAGAAAGTACTACTTTTATTTTGAGTATTTATGGTGACAAAAATCCTGAAAACCATGCTATTTTTTTTGGTTTTCCATTTTCAAAAGCCTCAGAAAAATTAAAAACAAAAGCAAATAATTATTTAAACTTTTCTCCACGGTCTTATTCATCTATTCAAAGCAGCTTGGTCATTTTTTTTCTTTTTGGTTTAGTAATGATGAGTTTTTTAGCTAATAATTACACCAAAGCATATAAAAAATTCTATAACATAAATGATTTAACCTCATTTAAAATAAAAGAAACATCTTTTTTGGTAAATAAACCTTTGGATAGACCAAATATGATGATTGTGATTCTGCTTAGTATGTTTTCAAGTTTTGTCTATACACTATGCCAATCTAGAGGTTTTGACATACTATCAAACAATTTTGTTTTTCAAAATGGAAATTCTTTCGGTATTTTAACTTCTAATTTTTTCAAATTAAGTATTATAGTCTTTGTTTTATATATCACAAAATATTTCTTCTTAAAAACGACCGCTTCCTTGTTTAATATTGAAAGAATTGTTGATATTCACTATTTCAAATTAATTCAAACTTCTTTATTATTTTTTACAATTTTTCTTAGCCTTTTACTCATTAGCTATAACACCTATTCTGAAAATATATCCAATTTTAAAAACCTGTTTACCTCCATATTATTAATTTTTTATTTAATTCGGTTATTAATTATATATTTTACCATAAATCAAACTGGAAATATCAAAACTCTTTACTTAATTTCTTATCTTTGTATCGTTGAAATCCTACCGTTAGTATTAGGATTTAGGCTAATAATCTAATTCATAAAATAAATAATTGTTTTTTTAAAGAATTGGCCAATGTTAATGAAAAAAACTTTTAGAACTTTAAAAAAAAAATCTGCATGAGTGATATGACAAACAAACAGATAGACAGACTAAAAAAAGTTAAAAGTATTTTAATTACTTTAGAGAATCCAGGTGAAAAGTCATTGACTTATAATGATCTTACTAAAGTCAATAACATTAGAGTAAATTTCAGAAATTTTATTGACGTAAAAAAAATTGATCATAGAGAATTTCGTAAGCAAAAAATTGATTTATTAGCTCATACCGCGGTAGTTTTTACAAGCAGACATGCAGTCGATAATTATTTTAAAATGGCTGAAGAAATGCGAATTGAAATTCCAATTGAAATGAAATATTTTTGCGTTACAGAACAAACTGCAAATTATCTTCAAAAATATATCACAGTTAGAAAAAGAAAAATTTTCGCTGGAAACAAAAACGCTGCAGATTTAGAACCATTCTTTATAAAGCATAAAAACGAAAAATATATCTTTCCATGTTCAAATATTCGGAATAATTCAGTTCCAGATATAATGGAAAAACATGGAATTAGTTTGACTGAAGCTATTATTTATGAAACAGTACCCGCGGACTTATCAGACTTGACTGAAGTTTTTTACGATATAATATGTTTTTTTAGTCCTTCAGGAGTACATTCATTGGTTCATAATTTCCCTAAATGGAAACAAAATAATACTAGGTTAGCGGCATTTGGATCTACTACCGCAAAAGCTATAAGAGATTTGGGATTAATATTAGACATTGAAGCTCCATTACCTAATGCACCTTCAATGGTAGGGGCATTAGAATTGTATATTAAAAAAGCTAACAATTTATAGTAATTCTTGTCTATAGTTATAATATTTTTCTCCAAATTGATGTTATTTGAATAGGAAAATAAAAATGTGTTCCTGATAAAATTAAAAATGATTAGAAAATATGTACTTGTGCTGTTTTTAGTTGTTAATTTTTTAAAAATTAACGCTCAAAACAGTATGCAGTTCACTAATTATGTTTTTAATAGCTTCTACTTAAATCCTGGGGCCGCAGGTATTTTAAATAAAACAGTGGTTCAAGCAAATGTTAGATCTCAATACACTTCTTATTCAGGAACATTTGATAATGGAGGAAGCGTAATTAATAACGTTTTTTCAGCAGATTTACCCCTAAGCAAAATAGCTGGTGGCTTAGGAATATATTTTAGCTCTAGTAATACCTCAAAAGTTCAAAACAGTCAAGAAATTCACATATCTTATTCTTATCATAAAAAAATAAACAACAATGTTTTAGGTCTTGGAATTTCAGGGGGATTAAATAATCAAAAATATTTTGGTGAGAATTATCGACCTAGAGATGAAAATGACCCACTAATTCCTAATTCAAACTTAAACTTTTCTTCTCCAGATCTAAATATTGGTGCTTTTTTATTCAACCCTAATTATCAATTAGGGTTTTCGATAAGAAATATTTTAGAACCTAAGTATAAGTTTAATAATTTAACAACTTCTCCAGTTGAAAAACGAAAGTATATTCTTAGCGGCAAAATTGATTTTGGAGTTAGTTACACATTAGATTTAAGTCCAATGTTTATTATTAAAAGTGATTTAAATACCATTTCAACTGAACTTGGAGTTTTAGCTAATTACAATCAAAAATATTGGGGAGGAATAAATTATAGGTGGCAAGATGCAGCTTCGATATTAATAGGCGGAAATTTTTTAAAAAATAATATAAAAGTCGGGTACGCATTAGATATCGTAAACTTTGGGGTTTTGGCCAAATCGCCAACTTCTCATGAAATATTTGTAAGATATATTCTAAATCCACCAAGAATAGGCAAAAAATCAATAATAAAAACACCCAGGTATAATATATGATTAAGCGGCATTGTTTTTGCTTTGAATATTTTGAATAAATACCATAAATAGTTTAAAAGATTAATTTATATTGGCATGATTTCTGTAAGATTCATAAAAATGCAAAGAGATTTTAAAACACAGGATAGTTTTAATTATTGCACAATAAATAGAAACTGAACGACGTTTTAGGCATTGTATTTTATTTAGTAAATTTTTTATTAATAGATTAAATCAACTTGTTTTCGATTATGAACAAGCAATTTTCAAACATTCTAGTAAAAGCCTTCTTTTTAATGGCTCCTTTGTTTTTAGTACAAAGTTGTGGTTTTTTAAACAAAACCATGGAAAAGGTAGGTTTAGGTAAAGGGAAAAAAGGCGGAAATGCCGCTGACCCTCTTGATGGAATCAGAAATGGTGAAATTATAGCAACTGCAAGGAAAGGTTACAAGCAAACAGCACCTACAGGTATGGTTTTAATTCCCTCTGGTTCATTTACAATGGGGCAAACCGATGAAGACATCATGTCTGCCAGAGTTTCCATGAACAAAAGAATTACTATTTCTCCTTTTTATATGGATGATACTGAAATTTCAAATCACGAATATAGAATGTTTGTAAATACAATTTTAGCTGATTCTATATCAGTTTTAGGCGAAGAATTTATTATGACAAAGCTTTATCCAGATACAACAGTTTGGAAAAAAGACTTTACTTACCATAATGGCGATCAATTAACAGAAAATTACTACAACAACCCGGCTTTTGATATGTATCCAACTGTAGGAGTAAGTTGGGATGCCGCACAGTATTTTTGTAAATGGAGAACTAGTTTACTTAACAACTATAGAGCTGAAAAAGAACAATTTAGGTCTCCAAAATTCAGATTACCATCGTCTGCAGAATGGGAATGGGCAGCAAAAGGTGGAAAGGATGGTGCTAAATATCCTTGGGGAAATCCTTATGTAGCCAATGGTAAAGGATGTTATCTTGCAAACTTTAAACCTTTTAGAGGAAATTATCAAAAAGATGGATATAATTATACTGCTCCTGTTAATGCTTTTAATGTTAACGATTACGGTTTATATAACATGGCAGGAAATGTAGCAGAATGGACAAATGACGCTTATTCAGAATCATATGTTCCTATTACTTGGGACTTAAACCCAAATTATGACATAGAGGATGAGCCTAGAAAAGTTGTAAAAGGAGGTTCATGGAAAGATGTTGCATATTTCTTGGAAACAGGTACTACAACATTTGAATATCGTTCCACAACAAGATCTTATATAGGCTTCAGATGTGTACTCCCTAGATTAGGGAGTGTACCAGGAAGAGAATAATTTTATCTCATAAATAAGTATTTACAAAAGCAAAATAAAATTTATATTATGGCAGCAAGTACGGGTCCGAGCTTTTTTTGGGACAAATTTATTCCTTTCTTTTATAGCATTGGAGCAGCAGTAGTAATTATAGGTGCAATGGGGAAAATAATGCACTATGATTGGGCAGGAATTGCCCTTCCAGTAGGTTTAGGAACGGAAGCCGTTATATTTTTGATTTATGCACTTCAATCATTTTTAAGACCAACAGTCGAATATCAGTGGGAAAAAGTGTATCCTGAATTATCAGAAAGTTTTAAAGGCGAATTACCAACAAAATCATCAAGCGCCGCTCCTGCAGGTTTTGGTCTAACAGCAAAAATGGACGACATGCTTGCAAATGCTAAAATAACACCAGAAATATTTGACGGTTTGAAATCTAGTTTTCAAAACTTATCCAGCACGGTATCTAACATGGGCGAAATAGCAAGTGCTACTGTGGCAACAAATGATTATTCAGGTAAGATAAAAGAAGCTTCTTCTAAAATTGCAGAAATGAGTGGTTCTTTAGGCCATGTAGTTGGTTCAATGAACAGTATGTCTGATGCTACCAAAGATGCACAAGAATATAGAAATCAATTTCAGAAAATATCACAAAACATGGGTGCATTAAATGCAGTATATGAATTGGAGTTGCAAGACACTAACAAGCATTTAAAAGCAATGAATGCTTTCTATTCTAATTTATCTTCTGCTATGCAAGATATGTCAGATGCTTCAAAAGATACGCAACAATTCAAATCAGAGTTAGGTAAATTGACTACTAACCTTGCTTCTTTAAATAACGTTTATGGAAGTATGCTTTCAGCCATGAAAGGAAGTAATTCTTAATTTTTGGCCTTTAATTCTCTTTAAAATTTTATAAAAATCAAATACTAAGAATATGGCAGGTGGTAATGACAGTCCACGTCAGAAGATGATAAACATGATGTATCTTGTTCTGACGGCGATGCTAGCCCTTCAAGTCAGTAATGCGATATTACAAAAATTTGTTTTACTCAATAATTCACTAGAGCAAGCAAATAAAGCCTCTGATAACTCAAATAATAGAACATTAGCTGCAATGAACGAAGCAGTGGAGAAGGCAGGCGGTAAACCAGAATATAGGAAATTATACGAAGACGCTACTGTGGTAAGAAAAAAGACAGCTGATTTGGTAAGTTATATTGAAGGATTAAAATCCACTATAATTCAAGACGCTGGAAGTGGATTAGATCCAAAAACTGGTCAAATAAAAAATCTAGCTGAAGAAGAAAAAGTAGCCAATATATTTGTAGGACCAACTAAAAAAGGAAAGGGATATGAGTTGAAAACTAAACTTATTGAATTCGTATCTGAAATTCAGAAATATTCACCCATTACTAAGTTTGGATCTCTAGCTATGGATGCAAAAGATGATCCAGCAATGGCAAATACAGATGCGATTACTAAGAGTAAAGATTTTTCAGAATTGTTATTTGCTCAAACTCCAGTCCCCGCAGCTTTAGCAGGACTAAGTCAAAAACAATCAGATATTAGAAGGTATGAATCTGAAATACTTGATTATTTAGCTTCTCAAGTTGGAGCAAAGGAAATTAAGTTCGATAAAATATTTGCGGTAGTAATACCAGATGCTAGAACTGTAGTTGCTGGGCAAGTTTATAAAGCTGATATAGCTATTGGAGCATATTCTAGTGCAATTATTCCTAGAATTAGCATAAACGGATCAAGCTTACCAGTAAAAGAGGGAAAAGGAACTTATGAAGTTAGAACTCAAGGAGGGGCTTTTGATACAAATGGACAATTGAAAAGAAGTTATACAGCCTCCATCTCATATCCAAAGCCTGATGGTACTATTGAAACTGTAAATCAAACTGAAGAATATACGATACTAAAGCCATCAGTTCAAATTATGTCTTCTTCAATGCCAGCTTTATACTTAAGATGTGCAAATAGATTACAAACATCTTCTCCTGGTTTAGGGAGCTTATTCAAGCCTACTTTCTCAGGAACTGGAGGTGATTTTATTCCAGGAGGCGGAGGAAAAGTAACTATTGTTCCTACTTCTGCTAAAGTAGCAATGAGTGTAAATAATGATGGAATTTTATTAGAGACGTTCCCATTCACTGTTAGAAGAGTACCTAAACCAACTTTAGTGGCTTCGGTTAACAATGCTAAAGTAACAGACGACATAATAAAACGTGGATTAACTGCATCTTCTGTAAGACTTATTTCAATCACTGCCGTGGCAGATGAGGATTTTAAAGCAACTAACCCAGAAGACGCCCAATTTCGGATAGCAAATTATGACGTATTTTTAGCAAGTGGAACCAGGCCAAAAGGAAGTTTAAAAAATCAATCAGGACCAATCAATGTGAGTACCTTGGCTGCTCAAGCTGAAGCTGGAGATAGATATTTAATAGTAGTAAATAAAGTAGAAAGAAGAAACTTTAAAGGTGAAATAGAAGAAGTAAGCGTTGGGGATTTTAGTATTACAATTCCTTTAAGATAATAATTTAAATAATTGGATCAATGAAAAAATTAAGCATTTTAACAGCACTTTTGTCGGCTATAGCCATTTCAAATGTGTCTTTAGCACAAGAAAAATCAGACAATGGAATCAATCCATTATCTCTCCGTCCCATTCATGAGTCAAACGTAATGTATAAACTTACGCTTTGGAGAAGATTAGATCTAAATGAAAAACAAAATCAACCTTTGTTTTCAAAAGGAAATGAAATCACAAAACATTTGATAGATGGAGTAAAAGCAGGAGTGCTTGAGCCATTCGATAATGATTCTTTAACACTAAAAATAACACTTGAAGACTTTACGAAACGTCTTTATAAAAAATTTGAGGGTGGTGGACTTTCCAAAGAAGAAATTGAAGCTGGATTTGGTACTGAAAATACGGAAGACGATGGATGGGGTGGTGGTGGAGCCGCTACTCCAAAAAAAGAGTCCACTTCACAGGAAAGTGCTTCAACAAAAACAAATACTGTTGCTGCAGCCAGTGATGGATATGAAATGTTTGCCAACGAATTTTATATTATTGAAATAAAAGAAGATTGGATTTTTGATAAACAAAGATCTAGACAATATTTTGATATTCAATCTATTACTGTAAAAATACCTGCTGAAGGATCTAGTGATGGTCTTGAAAAAGTTTTAGCTTCTTTTAAATACAAAGAATTGGAATCCTATTTTAGACTAAATCCAAATTGCATTTGGTATAATGCAGCTAATACAGCTCAGCATAAAAACTTAGCAGATGCTTTTGAACTTAGATTATTTAATGGTAGAATTATTAAAAAATCAAATGCTCTTAATAAATATTTAGATCAAGTATATAAATCACCAAATGAAGCGTTGCTTAAATCTCAACAACTAGAATATGAGTTAATGGAATTTGAAAACAACCTTTGGGAGTATTAATAGTATCAAACATATTATAGAAAAGCCAAATCATAAGATTTGGCTTTTTTTTTAATATATAATTTTTCATAAAGGAAATAGAGGTTTTGAACCTAATTAGAATTATGGCACTTAATTCTAATATTGATTTGAAAATTCAACAATCAATCAAAAAATAAGAAAAAAGCATTATTTTTGTCAAAATTTATAGTTATGGAGTTTGATGTTGTCATAGGCTTGGAAGTACATTGTCAGTTAGAAACTGCAAGCAAAATTTTTGCTTCTGATTCTAACAAATTCGGAAAAAATCCCAATACTAATATCAGTGTAATTACATTGGCACATCCAGGAGTGTTACCAAAGATAAATGAAAAAGCAATAGAATACGCTATTATTTTAGGACTTGCATTTGATTGCAAAATAAATCAATATAATTATTTTGATAGAAAAAACTATTTTTATCCTGATTTACCAAAAGGATATCAAATATCCCAAGATAAATATCCCATTTGTTTAGGTGGAAAAGTGAATTTCAAAATAAAAAAAGGGAAACTATTTACTGAGAATAGTGTAAAACTTAATCATATCCATTTAGAGGAAGATGCAGGGAAATCTATTCACGATATTAACCCAAAAAATACATTATTAGATTATAACCGGGCTGGCACTCCTCTTCTTGAAATGGTTACAGAACCTTGTATTGGCAGTCCTGAAGAAGCCGCAGCTTTTTTATCCGAAGTAAGAAAGATGGTGAGGTTTTTAGGTATTAGTGATGGAAATATGGAGGAAGGTTCACTTAGGGCAGATTTAAATGTTTCAATCAAACCTAAAGGAACACTTGAATTGGGGACTAAAGTGGAGATAAAAAACATGAATTCAATTAAAAATCTTCAAAAAGCAGCTGAATATGAAATCCAGAGACAAAAATTTCTTTTTGAATCTGGAGGAAATATAATCCAAGAAACTAGAAGCTTTGACCCAGAAAGTGGAAAAACTTTTACCATGAGATTAAAAGAAACAATGAATGATTATCGTTATTTCCCTGAACCAGATCTAGCACCAATTTTTATATCAGATGAAAAACTAAAAGATGTAAAAGACAAAATGCCTAAATTGCCTAATCAGCTTTTTGAAACTTTCACAAAAGAATTAGGTATTTTGGACGAGCACGCTTTTATTATTACAGAAGATAAAAGTTATTCCGATTATTTTTTAGAGGCAAGTCAATATTCTTTGAATACTAAATCAATTTCGAACTGGATAGTTTCTAGCATAAAAGGGTATCTTAATGAAAATAATATAGCCATAAATGAATTCCCAATAAAACCAAAGAAATTGGCGGAACTGATTTTGGCAGTGGATAATGGCGAAATTAGCAATTCAGCTGCACAAACGTTAATGAATTTGTTAATTATAAGGCCAAATGAAAACATAATATCATTAGCCATGTCCAACAATCTGATACAACAAAAAGACGAAAAAGCTTTAGAAAATTGGATATCAGAAGTAATTTTAGAAAACAACGATAAAATCATTGAGTATAAAAAAGGAAAAAAGGGGCTTATGGGCATGTTTATTGGAGAAGTTATGAAAAAATCTAAAGGAGCAGCCGACCCAAAAATTGTGAATAAAATTTTATCAGAAAAATTAAATTAATAAATATAAATGAGAAAAAAACTGCTCTTCCTTTTCTTTTTAGGGTTCTGTATGGCTTGCAATTCTCAAGTTGGTAGCAAAGCCCTTACTCTGAATATAAATGGAAAAATAAATAACAATGTAAGCGGAAAGGTATATCTAGAACGCATGAATGAAAGAAATATAGGAACAAAAATAGATAGTGTTTCAATAACTGCTAACACCTATAAATTCTCTACTACAATTCCAGAAGCTGGTATCTACCAATTGAACATTGCAAATGAGCAATTAATTGGATTAATTTTAGATGGAGGAGAGACGCTAATTGTGACTGCCGATGGTTCATCCACTCCAGACAAAGCGGCTACTTTTAAAATTGAGGGTGCTAATAACATGGATAAATTTAATGAAATAATGATTAGCATGCAGCAGTTTTCTAAGGTAAGAGCAGATATTGAAAGTAAATTTCAAGTTGCTAAAACCGAGAAAGATAAAGAACAAATACGTATAGCATATCAAAAAGCAGAAAGTGTAAATAAAGCCTTAATAATGCCTAAAATACAATCTTTAGGTACCTCATTGGCTGGAATAATAGCCTCAAATAATTTTTTAAATCCAGAAATTGACGGAACATATCAAAACGAATTAAAAGATAAACTAATCGCAGAAGGCAAAAATCACTTTTTTGCTAAAATGTTTATACAAACTGTAAATCAAAAAAGTATAGGAACTCCAGGATCTGATGCCCCTGATTTCGAATTGCAGACTTTGGCAGGCAAGATAGTAAAATTATCCAGTTTAAAAGGAAAAACTGTAATAATTGACTTTTGGGCTACATGGTGTGGGCCATGTATCATGTCATTTCCTGGAATGAAAAAAGCTATTGATAAATATAAAGATAATCCTGATGTAGTATTTGCATTTGTAAATACGTTTGAAAGAGTTGCCGAAGACCAATGGAAAGACCATGTTTCTAAATTTATAAAAAATAGAGGCTTTGAGTATTTAAATCCACTTTTAGATATCGGTAATCAAACAGCAATGGGTTATGGAGTTGAAGGTATACCAGCTAAATTTTGTGTTGACAAGGACGGAAAAGTAAAACATAAAAGTGCTGGTTATTTAGGAAGCTCTGATGCTGTTTTTAATGAAATGGTAGAATGGATTGAAAAATAATTTCATAAGAAAATCAAAAAATGCCTTAAGCTGAAAAATAGTTTAATGCATTTTTTTAATGTCTTTTTTCTAATATTTTATTATATAGGTTCCAATCTTTTTTCTAATTTTGATTTTTAAAATTTAATAAAACCGATTAAAACGGGTAGCCGATAATGAAGATAGCAATATTGGGATGCGGAAATATGGGAATGGCATTTGCAAGGTCTTTCATTCAATATGACTTGGTAAAAAAAGATCATTTGCTTCTAATAGAAAAAAGTCCTGAAAGATGTGAAATCTTAAAAACTGCCAAAGAAGGAATAGTAGTCGATACAATAAATGAAAGTATAGGTACTTGTGACTTGGTAATTCTTTCTGTAAAACCTCAAGATTTTTCTTTAGTGGCAGAAGAATTAAAAAATATTTTGAATGATGACCAAATTGTACTTTCTATAATGGCAGGTATTACTATTGAACGAATTCAGAAAGAATTAAATCATCAGCTTATTGTTAGAGCCATGCCAAATACACCAGCTATGCTAGGAATGGGAATTACTGGTTTTTCTGCCTCAGATGGAATAAGTTTTGCGAAGCTAATCAAGATAGAAAATTTAATTAATGCTACAGGAAGATCAGTTTATATTGAAGATGAAAAAATGCTAGATGCAGTAACGGCCTTAAGCGGAAGTGGCCCTGCCTATTTTTATTATGTTGTACAGCAAATGATAGAAGCGGGCAAAAAAATGGGATTCAACGAAGGATTAGCTCTTTTATTAGTAAAACAAACCATGCTTGGCTCTTATCATTTAATAAATAATGCAGAACAAAGTTTGGACCAGCTTATTAAAGCAGTTGCTTCAAAAGGAGGCACCACCGAGGCTGCACTAAAAACTTTTCAAGATTTTAAAGTAAACGACGGATTAATTGAAGGGATTTTGAACGCCGAAAAAAGAGCAAAAGAACTTTCCAAATGAAAATAAATGCCTCATAACTTTTCTTAGCTTTGGTAAGTTTCTCCCGTTCAAAACCTTTATACTTAAAGTAAAGTAGTACTAGCAACTAAGAAATTAAAAAAATCTGTACTTACTCTTATTTGCATAAAAGCTATTTAGGGTCTGCTGATTTAGGTATAAATATTTGATATTTAGCGAATAGTGTGTAAATTTAGGTTAATAAATGTGAACAATATGGCCAAATCTCTGAAATTTCGAGCATCAAAGCAAATTTATATCCCCCGTTCACAGCTAATCATTAGTGGATTTGAGACACCA
>JANOMP010000365.1:0-5402 GCA_031420365.1 Cytophagaceae bacterium | reverse complement strand
AATTAATTATCTAGCTATTAGCAATTTAACTTGCTTAAAAATTTTCATACGGACGTTTTTGTGATTAATGGAACAATGAGTTATTTTTTACTAAAAGATTTCACAAATGAATATTTCTCCACTCTAAATCCTGTAATGCCATAATTCAAAGTAGTAAAGAAAGAAATTAGGGAATTTTCTAAATTTCAAAATGTTTGCATCGATCAAGAAAGATTTTTTTTCGATGTTTTATCGGTATCTTTAAAGAATATAAGTGTTAAGATTTTCTTGATTTTCATAGGTGATTTTTTGAATCTTAGCTTTAATAATTCAAAAATTAGGCATTTGAAACCTCATAATGAGATTATTAATAAAGTTTAATAATATACTGCATAATAAAAACGCTAATTTATATTTAGCGTTTTTATTATGCAATTTTCAATTGTTATTTGCCAAATAATCGAGCAAAGAAGCCTTTTGCTTTTGTAACAACAGCTTGCACAGCTACTTCTGCTTCTTCAGCTAATTCATTTGCCTTATCTTTAGCTTTACTCATAGCCTCTTCTGCATCAACTTTTAAGTCTCCAAGTTTTTCGGCAGCTTCGTTTTTGAAATCAGCAAGACTTTCAGAATTTACTATTTCAGTTACTTTTGCTTTTGCAGAGTTAAAGGCTTCTGCGGCTTCGCCTGCGATATTTCCAGCAATTACTTTCGCTTCTGCAATTTTTTCTACTGCTTCTGTTTTTAATTTATCAATATCTATCATATCTGAAACTTTATCTTTTGCGGCGTTAAAGGCGGCGGTGGCCTCGACTGCTAACTCAGTAGCCTTTTCTTTGGCATCCGCAAATTTTTCAGAGGCTTCTGCTTTTATTTTATCAGTATCAATTATTTCTGATACTTTTTCTTTTGCGTCGGCTAGTTTCTCCATAGTTCCTTCTTTTAAATCAGAAATAAAATCAGCGGCCGCACCACCCCCTGTCTCGTCACCTAATTTTTCTGTTGATACATTTTTTCTGGTTAAATCAGCAACTTGATCTGCTTTGTTTTTTTTATTTTCTTCCATAATTGTAATTTTAAAATTATTTACAAAGTTATAAAAATTTAAATCAAATATTTCAATCTAATGACCTCTTTTTCAGTTAAAAATCTCCAGTTTCCTCTTGGTAAATCTTTTTTGGTAAGGCCAGCGTAGGTTGTCCTATCCAATTTTGTGACTTCATATCCTAAATGTTCAAAAATCCTTCTTACTATTCGATTTTTACCTGAATGGATTTCTATTCCAATTACCTCAGCATCTGGAGTTATTAGGGATAAGTCGTCAGCTTTAACCAGACCATCTTCTAATTCTACACCTTCTAAAATCTTATCAAAATCTGGCTGAGTAATTGGTTTGTTTATTTCTGCTTGATATATTTTCTTAATGTTATTGGATGGATGAGATAGTTTATCTGCAAGTTCTCCATCATTAGTAAGGAGTAATAAACCGGTAGTGGATCTATCTAACCTGCCAATTGGATAAATTCGTTCTTCACATGCTTTGCTAACTAAATCCATCACTGTTTTTCTGCCTTCTGGGTCGTCAGTTGTGGTTAAAAAGTCTTTTGGCTTGTTGAGTAAAACGTAAACTAATTTTTCTCTATTCAAAATTTTTCTACCGTATTTCACTACATCAGACCCTTGTACTTGGTAGCCCATTTCGATAATGGTTTTTCCGTTAACGGTAATTTGACCACTTGAGATGAAATCATCTGCTTCCCGTCTAGAACAAAGGCCGGAGTTGGCAATATATCTATTAAGCCGAATCGTTTCATATTTTGATTTAACCGCTTCCACTTTTTTTAGCACTTTTGGTGGAAGTTGTTTTTTCATTTTGTCTTCATCAAAAGTTGGTCGCCTTTTAGCTCCAACTTGACGTTTATCAATTTCCGATTTTGGACTGTCAAATTTCTTTATCTTGTCAAAATCTCTACTCATTTCAGAAGCGAATTTGGGTTTATCTCCAAATCGTTCATATTTTTTATCTTCGGTTTCTTTTACATAAGTTTTCCTGTCTGAAGGAAACCTGGGTGGAGTTTGATCTTTATTTCTAAAATCGGGTCTAGGGTGATCTCTTTTTAGAAGAGTTCTTTTCCTTTTTTCTGAGGAATCTCTTTCAAAACTGGTCTTTCCTGTTTTTGAACTGGGATCTTTTAGTTCACTTTTTTCATTTTTAGCCCAAGGTTTGGCAGAATCATTAAACTTACTTCCTCTACTTTCGGAATAAGGTTTAGATTCTGGACGGCTAATTCTATCAAAACCTTCTTTTTTTTCTTTACTAAACCTATCAGATTTAGGTTCAAAAGAACCTTTTTTAAAATCTGAATTAAATTTAGATCCTTCTTTATTAAATTTTGGAGTATACCCACCATCGCTTGATTTTCTGTCTTTGTTAAAAGGACTTGAAAAAGACTTCTTTTCAGTTGATTTAAACTCCGGTTTATTTTCTCTTCTAAATGGTTTAGAATCTGCTCTTCTTCCAGCAGGAGTGAAGTCTGAGCTTTTATCGGAAGATTTAAATTCTTTCTTAAAATCTCCCGATTTCGGTTTGAAACCACCTTTTTTTTCATCTGAATAGGTACTAAAAGGCTTCTTGTTGTCTTTAGGCGAGTCACTTTTTTGCCCAAAACTTTTCTTGTTCATATCTTATGCAATATCACTACTGTATTTAATTTCTTTACAAATTTAGTTTAAACATATCATTTTCTATTACTTGACATATTATAATATTTTAAAATTGTATTTTAGATAGAACAATTATGTTTAATTTAAGACAAGCATTTTAAATTTTTTTCTATATTTGATTACTGAAAAAATTAATAGCTTAATTGAATAAATAAATATGGATTTACATGATTTAGAGTGAAACCCTGAATTTTATAAACTTTAATTAATGATTGCTGTTTACTGAATTTGTTGTTAGGCTTACTTTTCCGCGTCGGCCTTCGAAAAAAATCCGAATGTCGGGTCAACTGGAATGCCAGCTCAGCCAAAAACACTCACAAAAAAAATCCTGACTGGCCGTTCGACATGAATTTTTAAATTAATTATCAAGTTATTAGTAATTTAACTTGCTTAAAAATTTTCATACGGACGGTCCGAATATATTCGGAATGAGATTAATTGAACAATCAGTGATTTGTTTTCTAAAAGGTTTTATTTAATAATATTTCCCCACTCTAAATCCTGTTAATGCATTAATGGATTTAGAAAAAAAGAATAAGTTAAATTTATTTTAGTTTGTAAAACTTATCTTTTTATTGCACTTAAATTTATTATTTTGATGTATTATTCATTTTTTTCTTGGAATAGAAAACCCAAATAATGGAATCTTATGAAACTAAATAGGCAAAATTTACTATTAAATAGCCAAAAAACATTATTATTGGAGCTAAATAAATAAAGACTTTTTGTATTCTAAAATATCATGTTTAAATCTTATAACAAAGTATTATATTTATGGAATTATAAATGGTAGATTTTTAAAAGGTTCTATCATTTTAGTGTATTTTATTTTTTAAACTTAACAAAATAAAGAAATGTATCCAGTTTTAGCTCTTACTGTTTTAGTGGTGGTTGTAATAATGATGGCCGTAAAAGTTGTGCCTCAACAAAAAGCATTTATTGTTGAGCGTCTTGGAAGATATAATGGAGTTTTACAACCAGGAATAAATTTTATTGTGCCTTTTTTTGACAAAATTGCTTATAGGCACGGCCTAAAGGAGCAAGCTTATGATATACATGAGCAAATATGCATAACGCGTGATAACGTGCAAGTTAGAGTAGATGGTGTTATTTTTTTACAAGTTATAGATGCTCAAAAGGCTTCCTATGGTATTAATGATTACGTTTTTGCCGTCACTCAGCTTGCCCAAACAACAATGCGAAGTGAGATAGGAAAAATAGATTTAGATAAAACTTTTGTGGAACGTATGGTAATTAATTTGGCGGTTGTGGCGGCTATTGACGAAGCAGCCATAGGATGGGGAGTAAAGGTGTTGCGATATGAAATTAAAAATATTACACCTCCTACCACGGTTTTACAAGCAATGGAAAAACAAATGCAAGCAGAACGCGAAAAGCGGTCAGTAATATTAGAGTCTGAAGGAAAGAAGCAGTTTGCTATTAATGTGGCACAAGGAGAGAGAGAACGTGTAGTTTTAGAGTCTGAGGCTCAGATGCAACAACAGAAAAACAAAGCAGAAGGAGAGGCAAATGCCATAAGAGCCGTAGCTGAAGCCACTGCCGATTCTATAAAAATGGTAGGAGAAGCCATCCAGTCAAAAGGAGGATATGAAGCAATTCAGTTGAAAGTAGCCGAAAATTACATTGAGCAATTTGGGAAAATGGCAAAAGAGTCAAACACTATGATATTGCCTTCCAATATGGCAGATGTAGCGTCTGTAATTGCAACAGCTATGAATGTAATAAAACAACAAAAAGCGAAATAATATGGAACTAGAAGGTGCAAATTTGTGGGTAATTTTAGGGGTAGCCCTATTAATTATTGAGATTTTTTCAGTTACTTTTTTTGCAATTTTCTTTGGAATAGGTGCATTGTTTACTGGGCTTTTGGTTTGGATGGGCGTTTTAGAAGGTTTTACTAGTCAATTAATTGTTTTTGCTTTAGCTTCAATATTAAGTTTATACTTTTTTAGAAACAAAATCAAAGATCTTTTAAAGAAAAAAGAAACTGATTTTAAAGAATTTGAGGACGAAATTGCTAAAGTTTCGGTAGAAATTCCTGAAGGCGAAAATGGCAAAGTTTTTTTTAGAGGCACCGATTGGATAGCTTATGACAAAAATGGAAAAGCAATTGCCAAAAATACCAAAGTTATTATTAGGCAAGTGGATGGTATCAAATTAATGGTGGAAGCCGTTTAAAATAGAAATGATTTATTTTTAATCCTATAATATTTTTCAATATTAATTCTATTTACCACTATGCTATCAATTTTTTCAATTCCACTTTGAATAAGTGTGTTATTTTTAATTTCAATTTTAAAATTGAAGTCATTGCCTTTCCAATTTCTAGTATAACAATATTCTAAACTTTCTTGGTATTGGTTATTTTTGAGTGTATACTTTCCACCTCCAGCAGAGAAACTTGTTGTACTGTCTTTTCCTTTATTTAGGGTCTACGGAAAGTTTTAAGTGATTATTTATCTAAAAAGTCTCGAAGTAATTCAAATAAATTGAATATATGAGACTTTTTTTTATAAATTACTGCTATTAAACTATAATTAGTGTCTGCAAGAAAACTATCTAACTATTTAACTATTAAATAAATACACAAAAAATAGTGCTTGAATATTTAGGCAATACGGCCAATAATTCGTATATTTAGGGCATAAACGGCGTTTTTCTTGAATTATTCGCTGACA
>JANOMP010000364.1:0-25990 GCA_031420365.1 Cytophagaceae bacterium | reverse complement strand
CTTTACATTTTGTCTCTTTCTTTTGCCTTTTTTCTTCGTTAAAAAATCATTGAATAGCTATACTATTTAAAGATTTTTTGCCTTGAAAAATAACAAAATAAATTCGTCAATTCTGTAAACCTTATTTCTTAACAGATCCTTCATAATTTACCTTTTCCTATTTCTCTTTCCATCGGAGCTACCACCACGGTTTGGCTTTGAAGAACTAAATCTATCTTTTTGAACAAAATTCGAACCTTCCACAGAAACTAAATCAAGATCTATACTTCTACGTTCTAAATCAGTTCCTTTTATTTTTACTTTCACAGCATTTCCAAATCCAATTATCTTTCCTTTTCGTTTTCCTACTACCCTAAAATTATCGGCATCGAACTCATAAAAATCATCGCTAAGCTCAGCTAATCGAACCATGCCTTCGCATGAAGTGTTTTCAACTTCCACAAAAATACCAAACTCAGCAACACCAGTTACAACACCCGAAAATACTTGGTCGCGAGGCTGATAACTCATAAATTCAACCTGCTTGTATTTGATTGAAGCCCTTTCCGCTTCAGCTGCTAATTTTTCTTGATCAGAAGAATGTTTACATTTTTCTTCGTAATCTTCTTTGTTTAGGGTATTACCGCCATCTAAATAATGCTGTAACATTCGGTGGGCCATTACATCGGGATATCGTCTAATTGGGGAGGTAAAGTGACTATAATGTGCAAAAGCTAGACCAAAATGCCCTAAAGTAGCCGTGGAGTATCTTGCTTTGCTCATAGTACGAATAGCCAAGGATTCCAATACATTTTGAATAGGACTCCCTTCTATTTCTGACATTAATTTATTGAGCGAGTTTGCCAACACATTTGTATTTCCTGTTTTAACAGAAAAACCTAATTTTCCAGCAAATTTCACAAAAGTCTCCATTTTAATAGGATTTGGCGGCTCATGAACTCTATAAACCATTGTGAATGGCTCCGCTTCCTGTTCTTTCATGGCTTGGCTATTAATTTTATATACAAATTCAGCTACTTGTTTATTGGCTAAAAGCATAAACTCTTCAATAAGTTTGTGGGCGTCTTTTCTTACCTTTTGAAAAACGCCTAATGGCCTGCCATTTTCATCTAAATTAAATTTAACTTCATTTGTTTCAAAATTAAATGCCCCTTTAATAAAGCGTTCTTTTCTTAAAATTTTGGCAAGCCCGTTAAGAATTTTTAATTTCACACTGTAGCTATCTATAGTTTCATCTACCGATTCCAATAACTCTTGAGCCTGCTCATAAGAAAACCTTCTGTCCGAATGAATTATGGCTCTTCCAAACCATTCTTTTAAAACATTAGCATGGGAATCTATTTCAAAAACAGCTGAAAAGACCAATTTATCTTCATTTGGTCGAAGAGAACATAAATTATTAGAAAGTTTTTCAGGTAGCATTGGAATGGTTCTGTCAACCAAATAAACAGATGTAGCCCTTTTTACTGCTTCTGCCTCCAATTTTGTATTGGGTAATAAATAATGGGATACATCGGCAATATGGACACCAATTTCATAATTTCCATTTTCTAATAGGCTATAACTTATAGCATCGTCAAAATCTTTGGCGTCGTGTGGGTCAATCGTGAAGGTTAAAAACTCGCGCATGTCGCGTCGTTTGGCTATTTCTTCTTTACTAATTGTTTCGCTAATGGCTTCAGCTTCTACTAATACTTCTTCTGGAAACTTTACAGGTAAACCAAATTCCGCCATTATCGCATGCATTTCAGCATTGTTATCCCCAGATTTACCTAAAACCTCTAATACCTGTCCGGATGCTTGAATATGGTCTGAAGGGTAATTAGTAATTTTTACAATAACTAGGTCGTTTGTTTCTGCACTATTTATAAATTCTTTGGATATGAAAATATCTTCGTAAAAACCCTTATTATCAGGCCTGACTAATGCATACGATGCAAATACTTTAATTTTACCTACTACTTCCTCTCTAGCTCGAGAAATAATTTCTGACACGCGACCTTCCGGATTTTTCCCATTTTTTCTTTGCCCTATTATTTTGACTCGTACCAAATCACCATCTAAAGCCCCGCCCAAATCATCTGCTGACACAAAAACGTCAGATTGTTCGTCGTCATATCTTATAAAAGCAAATTTTGGATTTACAAAATCTACTTTCCCCGAAATAAAATCTTGTTTTATTTGGGAGTTCTCATTAAAAACATAACGGCTTCTTCCCGCTAATTTTAATATTCCCTCATCCACCAAATCTTCTACAATAAGTTTAACAAATATTTTTTCATCTTGATCTACTACATCAAGATGGTTATAGAGGTCATTTAATGTGTAAACTCTATCATTAAAATCTTTAAAAAAATCGTGGATTTGTTTTTTTTGCTCAGCTATTTGAGACTTTTTTTTTCGCTTAGACATCTAAAAAGTGTTAAAAATTCAATTTTGAAATTTAAATCTACCATATTTGTAGTGATTTTTCATCAACAATACAACATTTAATAACTAAATGAAGTTTGCTTATTCCATATTTTTTTGCCTACTAATTGTAATTAATTTATCAGCAACGGCTCAAGATCCATCAAAAGAGTTTCATATTAAAAAAGCTAAAACCCTAATAAAACTAGACGGTATCTTAGATGAAACAGCATGGCAAAGCTCTGACCTAGCCAATAATTTTTATCTAAATAAACCCTATGATACTTCCTATGCGGTAAATCAATCTGAAGTAAAATTAACCTTTGACGATCAATTTTTGTATGTGGGAGTTAAGGCCTTCCAACCTAAAAATACCTACACATCCAGTTCCTTAAAAAGAGATTTTGAAAGTGGCACAAGTGATGTCTTTTCGGTAAGTATTGACACTTTCAAAGACAAACTCAACGGAATGCAGTTTTCGGTAACTCCACTAAATGTCCAACGAGAAGGCTTGATATCTTTAGGCGAAATTGTGGATATGTCATGGGACAACAAATGGTATTCACAAGTAAAAAACTATGAAGATTATTTTATAATAGAAATAGCTATTCCATTTACAACTTTAAGATATAAAGTATCCGATTCGGGCAACTCTTGGCGAATTAACTTTGGTAGATTTTTTATGCAATCTAATGAAGTGGCAAGCTGGTCTCCAGTTCCAAGAAATTTCAAACCCTATAATTTAGCATTTACTGGTCTGTTAATATGGGATGACACACCTCCAAAGCCAGGATCCAACATTTCCCTAATTCCTTATTTATCAGGTAATTTATCTAAAAACTTTACAAGAAATGAAAATTTAGAGGCCCTTAAGCCAAATTCAGAATCAAAAACCGGTGTAGGTTTAGATGCCAAAATAGCCATTACTCCTTCCTTAAATCTGGATTTAACAATTAACCCTGATTTTTCTCAAGTGGAAGTAGATAAACAGCAAACTAACTTGAGTAGATTTGAGTTGTTTTTCCCAGAAAGAAGACAATTTTTTATTGAAAACAGCGATTTGTTCGGAACTTTTGGTTTTCCTGATACTCGTCCTTTCTTTTCAAGAAGAATTGGAATAACTAGAAATAAATTAACAGGATTGGCTCAACAAGTTCCAATTGTGGCAGGGGCAAGATTAAGTGGGAAAATAAATGATAGTTGGAGAATTGGACTGTTGAACATGCAGACAAAACAGGTCAATTTCGGAGAAAATAAATTTTTACCAGCTACGAATTATACAGTTGCGGTGCTTCAAAGAAAAGTTTTCACAAGATCTTCTATTGGAGGCATCTTTGTAAACAACCAACGGTTAGGAGATGATGTATCTCATAATTTAAACAAATTCAATAGAGTATTTGGCATAGAATTTAATTATTTTTCACCTGATAATAAATTTGAATCTGAAACCTATTTCCACCAATCTTTTGTACCCAATGGAGGAAAAGATGCTTCAAGCATAGCACATTATATGGGCTATCATCATCCAAATATTGATTTAAACCTTGGTTTAGGAAGAATAGGAAAAGATTTTCAAGCAGAAATGGGATTTGTACCAAGAAAAGGAGTTTATTCTGTTTTTAGACCAGCCAAGTTAATTCTTAATCCAAAAAATGCAGATATTGCAAAAAAAATTAATTCTTATGGTATTTCAATTTCTGGGAAAGACGTTTTTAACCTTCAAGGAAAAAGGTTAGACAGCGAAACTCCAATTTCAGTGTATTTAAACACACCAGGAGGTACTCAAATGTCCCTCGGATATTATATGGCCTTCACTCATTTGTTTAAAGAATTTGACCCAACAAACGCTTCCGATAATCCAGATCCAGATTTTTCAAAAAACATAAAGCCACTTCCAATTGGTGACTATCGCTATCAAACAGTATTTGTAAATCTTCAAACTACAAAAAGGCTAAATGTTTTTGGTGAATTTCTATATTATGGAGGAGCATTTTTTAATGGGAAAACCAATGTGGTAAAAACAACTATAAATTATCGAATTCAACCAATTGGAACCTTAGCAATGGATTTAAATTATACCGATATAAAACTTCCTTCACCCTACAACTCGGTAAAATATTGGCTTATTGGGCCAAAAGCGGAATTAGCATTTACAAAAACTTTATTTTTTAGTACCTTTTATCAATACAATACGCAATCGAACAATACCAATATAAATTCTAGACTTCAGTGGCGATTTAAACCTGTAAGTGACTTATTTTTAGTATATACTGACAATTATTTTGCACAAGAAATTTCAAAATATAGAATAGAGCCTTGGACTCCAAAAAATAGAGCCTTAGTTCTGAAAATAACCTATTGGTTGAATGTTTAAGAAAATTAATTAATTCGAAAAAAAAATTACCGTTGCCATTATAAACCTAACAAAAACCTATGAAAAAATCAAACTCTTCATTATCTAAAATTTCTTTATTGCTTTTTGGAGTAATACTATTTTGTTCTTCAAGCTTTGCTCAAAGCATTTCTGATGCTGTATTGGAATTAACGAATCAAATAGACACCAATAAAATTAAAACCCACGTTGCTTATTTAGCTAGTGACGAGTTATTGGGTAGAAAACCAGGGAAAGTAGGTTATCAAAAAGCAGTAGATTATGTCATTGAAGAATATAAGAAATTAGGTATTATACCAGCGGGGGAAAGTGGGGGATTTACTCAAAAAATAATTTTAAGAAATTCAAAATTAATTAAAGAAAAGACAAATCTAACTTTTATAATGGCCGATGGCACAAAGAAAACATTGAATTATATAGATGAATATTCATTATTACCAAACCCAAAGCATAAAAGGATTGTTTTTAACGCACCTTTAGTTTTTGTAGGTGCGGGAATAGATTCTCCAGAAATCGGCTTTAACGATTACAAGGGAACACAAGTAAAAGGAAAAATTTGCGTGGTATTGCAAAAAACACCCACCAATGTCCCAGCGAATGTGCGTCTGCATTTACGATATCCAGCTACTTTTCAAGAATATGCTTTAAAGCATGGGGCAATAGGAGTTTTAGTGTGTAATTATGAAAATAATCTTGCCCGATTTAAAATAGGTGCGAATTTATCGCTACAAAGCGGCACCACCGTTTCGATGAAGCCCGATGGAAAGATAATGCCTTCTGCGTCTTTGCAAGGAGGAAAAATACAAGTGGCTGGCAGCATTACGGTGGATGTCTTAAAAGATTTAATGTTAGCAAACAACTTAAATTTAGAAGATATTTGGAAAAAACTAGAAGCTGGAGAGAATGTAAGTCAAAACCTAAATGTACAGGCTTTAGGAAGTTATGAATCTATAAATACTGATATTATAAGCTATAATGTAATAGGCAAAATACAAGGTTCAGACAAAAAACTCAAAAATCAATATGTCATTCATTCTGCCCATTTAGATCATTTAGGAGTTGGAAAAGCAATAAATGGAGATTCGATTTACAATGGTGCTCATGACAATGCTTCAGGGGTAGCCTCCGCCTTAGAAATAGCAAGAATATATAGTTTACTAAAAATAAAGCCTAGAAGATCCTTGCTATTTTTGATGGTGACAGCAGAGGAAATGGGCTTGCTAGGATCAGCCTATTTCGCAAACAATCCCACAGTTCCAAAAAAAAATATAGTGGTAGATGTTAATACCGATATGCCGACTTTCTTGGCCAATTTAGAATCTATTGCACCTCTAGGAGCTGAGCATAGCAGCCTCATGAAAATAGCTAAAATTGCTGCTCAAACTTTAGGTCTAAGTGTAGAACCCGACCCCGAACCTACAGAAGGCCGATTTGTTAGAAGTGACCAATATAGTTTTGTCAAAGCAGGTATTCCAGCTCTACATGTAAAGTTTGGACATAAAAACAGTAATCCCAATTTAGCAGAAGAAGTAAAAAAATGGAGAGAAGAACATTACCATAAACCTTCCGACGAAATCACTAATGGATTTTTCTGGACAGCAGGCAAAAAATATGCTCAAGTGAATTTTTTAATAAGCTATATGGTAGCCCAAGATTCAAAACGAGTTACTTGGAACGAGGGAGATTTTTTTAAGCTTAGACTTAAATGAGCATCAAGAAGATTTGGTTTGTTTTAATTTAGAATATCGAAAATACCTCATTCCATAATTATGTTTTATTTTTGCAGTTAGAAGGACATTTACATAATACGTGCGAAAAGCAATGGCTTTTTTAATTTTAAATCCGAAATAAACATTATTAATATACCAAAGAAAGCATTTTAATTAAATAAATGATAAGTTAAATCATATCACTTCGGTTATCAACGTTTTACACATGTACAAGGTTTATTAGTCAATAATATGCCCAATTTTAAAAAACACTTGGAATGAAATTTGCTGGAAATAATTTGGCATTAACCAAATTTAATAATTAAATTTATAGCTTAATTAACTTGTTGAGTTAAATAAAGAAGTTCCTTAAATATAATCAAATTCGAAACAATCTACAAAATGGAAGACAAAAAGGAAGACCTAATAAACATATCTGATTTACTTAACAACCCAAATTTTGGAAAATATTACGTAAATGGTTTTGTTGTTGGAAATAATTTGGCTGATACATTTATTATTTTACAAGCAAATGGAATGAATGTTGCTGCTGTAAATATGTCGGTTTCAACAGCAAAGTCCATGGGAGAGGCTTTGCTAAAATTTATTAATGAACTTGAAAAAATTACACAATCTCAGTTTCCTACTATAGATAAATTTAAATTCTAGTCCTTACAAATGGGAGCTTTTAATCAAAATAAAAATGGGAATTATATTTTACCACATCAACTAAAATTAGATGATGGAAATACTATTGCTCAGATAAAATTATTAAAAAAACTAAGAAATGGATGGGACTTTGGAGAGGGAGAGGAAATATCCCAAGATGTCATAGATAGGACTTTAGATATTTATAATAAATTTGCAAATAGATTTAAGATAACTGTACATCCAACAAGTGAAGGTGGTATAACACTTTCACTAATGTACATTGATAACTTTTTTGATGTTACAATAAAAAAACAAAACTCATATGATTTCGTTTTAGAAGTTGGAATTGGATCAAAATATATTGAACCAGTAAATTTGAAAAATATTACTTTAAACGAAATTTATGAAAAAGTTAATTATTACCATTTATTGAAAATTAGCACTTTAAAATGGAATTCATTAGAACGCTCAACATTACAAAATTCAACTCAAATAAATCCAGATTTCAAAGTGATTGCTTTAAAGCCTACAAAGACGGGATTTCAATATTCGCTGAAGAATGTGCCTTCAAAAAAAGTGGAAACGTCTGCAAACATATTAATGAATATTATTCAAGCACAGTCAAAATCCCACCTCTATATTGGAAATTCTCATCAGACCTCTTCGATCAATACAGAATTAATGGAACATTTGAATTAAGAAAATGCATAAGCGAATCCAACGATGATTGTCATTTTGACATTATTAAACTACCTGATAATGATGCAAAAAGGGTATTTCTAAATAATTGTTTACCACCAAATATTTTTATGTGTGAAAATGGTAACCCAATAAGATTAGGAGAAGATTTTGTGTCTATATTAGAAAAAAAGAAGATTGAATATTTTAATGAATTATGATTTAATTATTTACATTTGAAAAAATTAGATTTCAAAATTGCTGAAAATTATTATTTATTTAAACAGAATGTCTAATGAGAATTTTGGCTGAATATTCTTTTTAAGAAAATCTAAAAACTAGTTTGGATTCCAGAAAGCACTCTATATGAAATTAAGAAAAACTAAAACACCCAATACTTTTGTTCAAAATCTGAAATAGGTTCTTCGAAATAAATTGTTTTCGATGTATTTAAGATTTCTATTTGGGTAATATTCACTGTCATAATGCCATTGGGTCTCTTCATGAAATTTCCATTTTCAGGATCATCATCGTTTTTTAAATGATGAAATTCCAGGAGAGATTTGCCACTTAAATCCTTTTCATTTTCTTTTAAAAAACTCTCAAAATGTATTTTGCGATTTGCTATTGCTTCTGGACTATATAAAGTAACTGAAGACCAAATAGCAGGAACGCTTGGATCTAACCTTTTTAAATTTTTCCCGTTTTCGTCCCACCTTAGTTCCGAAATTTTCAGTTTACTTCCGTGTTTAAATTTAAGCAAAGTGAAAGGTTCAATACCCGAAAAATCGTAATTTTCATAGAAATTAGTTAAGGAATTAAATTCCAAAAAATCAATTATTATTTTCCCTCTGCTCTTTCTATAAGGAGGGGAATAGGTATGTTTTGTAATCCCTCCATTTAAAATAACGAGTGTATACTTAGAATTAGTAGCTATCCAAGTTCCATTTGAAGTTGGATCAAGGGGACAAATAAGCTTCGATCCATTGAATTTATAGTTCTTTGGTGGAATTGCCCTAATTCTTTTTATATTTTCATCCCTATTTGATGTAATCAAAAAATTAGTACTATCTAATGGCACGTAGGTAAGCAGGCACATGGCTATTAGCTTTGAAATTGTTTTTTATTATACCGAATTGTTGAATCCGCAACTCCAAAATTTGTTGGCAAACTTTTTTGAAGAAATGCCTGAGCCATTCCAATCTTTATTATTGCAAAATGGTGAATGCTGTGCTCCGCCAAATAAATCAACTCTCGAGCTAAACTTGTTGGAATCTCACACAATAAATCACCAATTAAATGCTTTAAAAGTATAGACTTTTCTAAATTTTCATTTTCAATTAAATATTGGCAGTCTTTTATTTTTTCTAAAACAAAATCTGGAACCGTTTCTAAGAGCCTATTTCTTTCACGATCTTCATAATTTACAACTCCGCTAACTGAGCCTTCAAAAAGACAAACATAAAACTCCACAATATGTCTTACATGCTGTCCAATCGTAGAATTGTTCAATACTGGAATGCCTTTAGTGAATTCTTGAGGATTAAATTTCTTCACTAAATCAGCCACTTGGCTAAGCATATTGATATGGAAATTTTGTCCTTGCATATTATTTATTTGAAAGGGTTAAAGCTATAAGCTATAAATGGCATCAATAGTTTTATCCTGTATCGGTCGTTTTCGTAGGTAAGAATTTTATTGGCTTTATACTCAACAAATTGAAAACTCAAACCAACTCTTAAGGCCGCATTTTTCTTTATCCAATATCTATAATACAATTCAGAATTTAAAGAGCCTCTATCACTATCTGAAATCAACAATAGATTAAATGGTGCAGGTTTTACTGTCTGAGTGGTTTTATTTAATGATTTAGATTCGGACGCTCTAAAGATACCCGACTGGTTGCCTCCAAAAGTTACCCCGAAAACATCAATATTAAAACCAACATCCGATTTTTTAAATCTATATTGAAGTACAATTTTTGAATTGAAAGCTATAATTCCAGTTTTTTTCAAGTCTAAGGTATCTAGTTTATCATTTTTATATTCAGTGAATAAAGCTGCAAGACTTCTTTTTCCCGAGGTAAGCAGTGCTGGAGCAGTTATGTAATTTCCAGCGCCGCCAAAAACTGCATTGGCTCGAACACCCCATCCAATTGAAAATTTCTTTTTATTTCCCAAACCATAATTCTTTTCGAAAGATAAAGAAGGTGCAATAATTGAATTCTTTGCTGCTAGAGCTACATCAAAAAATTTCTCCGATTTTTGAGCATTAGAAACTAAACCTAATCCAATTAGGCTAAGGGTTAATAGAATTTTATTCATTATTCATTATTCATTATTCATTATTCATTATTCATTATTCATTATTCATTATTTACTTTTTAATTCAGAAGAACCAAACAAAACTGAAAACTGTTTGCACCAAATTAACACAAACTTTTGTTTTGAAATATTTACTGAGGAGGGTAATTCATATGATATGTCTCCGTTTTTTACAGTTTTACTAATCTCTATAAAATTAGTAATGGCTTTGTCCTCTGCCAAATAGATACGAAGATCAGGGCCTGCATCAGATTTTAAGTTTTCAAAAGTTAGAGTTTTCGCTCCCTTTGAATTTTCAAACACTTTAGCTATACCTGAAGTAGTATGGGCACCACTGACAAATGCTCCTTCAAAAATAAGTTTCAAGTCGTTTACACCAGTTCCTGTATTTGAAGGTGGTGTAGTAGCAGGTGGTACAGTTGCAGGCGGGGTAACTCCAGTAACCGTTGGATTTGTGGTAGGAGTTGAAACAGGAGCTACAGAATCCATCGCTTTCTCAGTACAAGAAACTGAAATAACTAACAATAAAAAAAATACTCTTTTCATGATTTAAACTTTTTACAATACAAATTTAGGAATAAAGAAATATTCAAAATGTAGGCTAAAAGACTAAATAAAAAAAAATTCAACTATTTAAACTAGCTTTTAACTTAATAGGATAAACCACAATCTCTTTTCGGGAATAATCAATTATACCTTCTGACTTAAAAGCATTTAATAATGATGTTACTGTTTGACGGGTACTACAAATTAAGCTTGATACGTCCTGATGTGTCAGATAATTTGGTAAAACAATTTCTCCATTTTCGTTAGGCAAAATATCCTTGCTTAGGTCATTAAAAAAACTTAGTAATCGAGTTCTAACATCCTTAAACATAATGATGGAATATCTATTCTCTAACCTTTTAAACCAAAAGCCTATCCACTTGGTATATTTTATCGCCACATCAGGTTTGTTTTGAATAAATTTTTCAAAATCTTCCGACTTAAAACTACAAAAAACCACATCATCAGAAATTACCACCGCATATTCATCTTCAGAGCTATCTGAGAGCGAAAGCTGTCCAAACATATCCCCTTTTTGTAAAACGTCTTTAACAATTTCATTGCCTTGACTATCAATTCTAACAATTTTAAGACTCCCTTTTTTAAGGGTAAATACTCTTCCAACAATTTCATCAGAAAAAAAAATTATATCTCCTTTTTTAGCAGTTTTAAACTAACTAATAAAACAAATCTCATTTAATTCAGTAGAATTTAATGTTTTAAACAATTGATGGTTTTGCAAAAACCAATATTGTGAGCCTTGAAACATAAATTAAAATTTAAGGAAATGATATATTACACAATTGCGATTTATAAAAGGAATATTTAATATACGGAAATTTTCAAAAAAAAGTCATATTTTATCAAATATCTCTTCAAATTCTTAAATGCTTTTTACGTGTTATCCTACAAAAAACTTGTAAACAAACATTTCATTATTTATAAATGTTTGTTTTTAGAGCATTCCAACCAATTGCTTTATAGCCAGCCTCTTGATTTTTTTTGGCTATATTACTTAGCCTATTCCAATGCCAAATTACCGAAGAAAAAGCAGAAACTAAACTGCAATTAGGGTCAAAAATATGAGCCGCATCGGCATTTACCCCATTTAATTCCAATATCTTTATATTTTTTCCCATATAAAAATCTTCCAAACTATTCACTTTTAAATCGAATCTCCCATAATTGAAATCTTTAAAGTCTTTCAAAATCTCATCACAAACTTTTGCAATCTTAGCAAAATCTAAATGTTCTGCATTCCTAAAAAGAGTTCCTCTACAATGATTGCCTATAGGTTCCACAATTTTCACTTCCCCTAGAGGAACTATCTCATCCCAATTAATCAAAAGGTTATTTTTCAAATCTTCCCATATTAGTTGAGCTCTAAAATTTTTAATCAGCAACATTTCAATAGTGCTTCGTCCATCTCCTAATACGCTTAAAAATTCTTTTTGGGCTACAGAAGAAACTATTCCTTTGTTCTCATTGGGAAGGCGACTGTATAATACAGCCAATTCAATGGGATATTGAATAAATTCTTGCAACAGGTAATCGTCATTTACAAAATTATGGTAAATATAAAGATCCTTCAAAGATGAAATTTTCTTTACACCTTGGCCTCTTTGGCCGGTCAAAGGTTTGGCAACAAGTGGATAAATTAATACATTGGGATCAATATTTAAGAATTTTACATCGATTCCTTTTTTAATTTCTAGGGATTTGGGCAAATATTTAGGAGAAATATTGTTTAAAATCTCCGCTTTATTTTCATTAAAAAAACCACCATCTTTTAATGTAACATTAACAATAGAAGGAAAAGCAATACTTTTATTTTTTACTGCCAATAATAAATAATAGGGCAATAAAGGACCATAAAATATTTTCCAAGGCCAGAATTCAAAATGGGCTAACTTTATCCAAAAAAGTCGAAATGAATTAAAAGCCATAAAAATTACAATTATTTCTTATCCAAATTAAGTATTATTTTAACTTTCACATTATCGCTCATTCCCATTGTTGAGCCACCAAAATTCCAATCGTTACGGTTAATGGTAAATTCGGACATCAATATTCCTTTATTATCCGTTTTAGTGAAGCTAATAGGAATTTTTACTACCTTAGTTATGGCTTTAATTGTAATTTTAAAAGTTCCTACGTATTGAGAAGCATTAATTTTAGTAATCTGGGTACTAGCCATTGAAATCAAAGGGTATGTATCTACTTGAAAAAAATCTTCTTTTTCTTTTAAATGTCTATCTCTGAGGCTATTGTCTGTATCAAGGGTATTTGTCATAACGGAAGCTAACAAATTTAATGGCTCATCATTTTGAAATTGAACATTTGGTTTTAAGCCTTTAATTGTGCCCTTTATATTACTTCCGAGCATTTTTATGGAAAAAGAAACAGTGCTCGATGTAGCTACCCATGTTTGAGCATATACATATTGTGAAAACGAAATCAATACTAAAGTTAAGAATGGTCTAAGTTTCATACTTTTTTTAGCAAAATTAAATTAATCAAAGTATTGAAAATGTCAGTTGAATTACAAATGTGGAAAAAAAATCTTGCGTTTTTAGCCATAAACAAAAAAACAAGCCATTAAATAATCAATGGCTTGTTTTAAAAAAATATAAAATGTAAAATCAAATCTCGTTTATCTTTCTTGGTTTTTCACCAGCTGCAAAAAGCGGATATTGGTCAAAAATTGAACGAATAACACTTCTATAATAATTTACCGGCTTATTTACTTTCTTATTAAAAACACCAGAAGCATAGCCTCTCCAAATCAATCTGCTCGATTCGGCGTCTAACAAAGAAACCAGAATCATACCTCCTCCAAAATTGAAGTTTTGTACTTTATAAGTGTCTTCATTATCATATTTATTAACCCATCTATCTAATGAAGGTTGAAAATATCCTTTATAGCCAACTCGCTCTTTAATAATGCTGTAACTTACCAAAAGGCCGGGCCTTTCTTCAACTACCTTATAACCTCTAGCACGCATTTGACGACGAATTGCATCTTGAATTTCTGAACAAACAAATGAAGTGTCTATTTCGCAATTTAAAAAATTATACGATTTGTATGTTGTGAAGTCGGTATCATAACTATAGTCATTATCTACCAAAACTCGCATGGATTGACATCCAGTAAAACCTAAAATAGTAATAAAAGCAAATAATAAAACATTTTTCATAGTGAGTTTGAATTTTAAGATTTCAATAGGTACGGAAAACTTTAGTTGTTAGTTGCTCAAAACGTGCGAATATTGTAAAAATTACTTAATAAACCAAATATAAATATCTTTATATTATCAAAAAATTATTTTCAATAAATTTAACATATTTCTAATTAATTCATTACAAACTTTAAATTCCTGTGTAATACTTCATTGCTCGCAACATTTCTTTTCTTGATAAACTTATATCGAATTGACATGAACCTATTCCATCTAATATAGAGGCACGAACTATTTTGCCTTTATTCTTTTTGTCTTGATGGGTTAAATCAATGATTTTTCCAAAATCAATTTCCTCAATTTCTACCCTTCCATATACTGTAAATAAAAACTCTTCAATGTCAAGAAATGTTTTCTCCTCTATCATCTTTTTCTCAAATGCTAGATAACTCTCCATAATCATGCCTGCAGCTATTGCTTCACCATGCAAAAGCCTCTTTTTCCCTTTATCTAAATAAAACGTTTCAATAGCATGGCCTAAAGTATGTCCAAAATTTAATATTTTTCTTAGGCCTTTTTCCGTAGGGTCTTCATCAACAACAGCCTTTTTAATTTCAACAGAATGTCTTATCAAGTCTTCTAAATCTTGAAAAATTAAGTCTTTTACTTTTATTTCATTCCATTTATACTTATCTCTAATTAAACAATGTTTGATAATTTCGGCAAATCCTGACCGCAGCTCATTCTTAGGCAAAGTTTGTAAAAAAGATGCATCTATTAATACAGCTTTAGGAATTGAAAAGACTCCAATATGGTTTTTAAAACCTAAAAAATCAATTCCTAGCTTTCCTCCAATACTAGCATCCACTTGGGAAAGAAGGGTTGTTGGAATTTGAATAAAATCAATGCCTCTTTTGTAGGTGGCAGCACAAAAACCTCCCATATCACAAATTACCCCACCACCTATATTCACTAGTAAGGCATGCCTATCGAGTTCAAAATTAGTCATTTGCTCCCAAATCGACTGACTAGTCACTAGTGTTTTGTTTTGTTCCCCACTTTTTATAGTAATGAGTTTATGACTTGGCAAATAGCTTTTAACATTAGGGTAACAGAACTTTTTGGTATGTTCATCCACCAAAACTACTATTTTAGAATACTGCTTCCCATCGAAAAAAGAACCTAATCCATTTGAAATTTTATCTATAATTACTTCTGCCATTAAAATTTATTTTAAACAAAATTAAGGCTTATTATTTAAGAGAAAAAGAATAGAGAATACTTTGTACTTTTAATTGCATAATTCAAATTTTTAAAAAAGATTTTCTGCTATTACATTTGTAAAAAAATCGATAAGTGGATACGATAAAAATCATACTTAAATATTTTCCAAACCTTTCGCTAGAACAAATCAAACAATTTGAGAAGGTGCAAGACTTATATACGTTTTGGAACGCTCAAATTAATGTAGTTTCTAGGAAAGATATGGAGCATTTGTATGAAAAACATGTGTTGCATTCATTGGGAATAGCCAAAATCTGCCATTTTGCTGACCAAACAAATATTCTAGATGTTGGCACTGGAGGCGGCTTTCCAGGAGTACCATTGGCCATTTTATTTCCAAATGTAAACTTTCATTTAGTAGATTCTATTGGTAAAAAAATTAAAGTTGTATCTGAAGTGGCAGTAGGCCTTGGTTTAAAAAACCTAACATCTGAACACCACCGAGCGGAATACGTAACGGGAACCTACGATTTTGTTATTAGCCGTGCTGTAACAAGGATGGCTCCTTTTATAGAATGGATTAAAGATAAAATCAATAAAAATCATTTTAATACTTTAGAAAACGGAATTTTATATCTAAAAGGAGGCGATTTAGATGAAGAACTAGCAGAAGCTAAAAGAAAATACGTTATTTACAATTTATCAGATTTTTTTGATGAGGAGTTTTTTCTTACAAAAAAAGTAGTTTATGTGCCTTTTTCAGGCCATTGAAATATAAAAGTCAAATAAATAATAATCTTGTTTCATGTCTGCTATAGGTATAATAAATCATTCTATTCTTGAAATAGTTCTAAAAGCTACCTTAAATTTTTATGGAAAATATTCGGAGCCAATCCTTGGGAATAAAATTATATCTGAAATTAATACCCTTTGGAATGCTCCTCAAACTATAATTAAAGTTAATCAGCTAAATTATACTATAAAATTTGATATTGACTTTCGTTGTTTAAACAATTCTGACGTTCTTCGTTTAATTTATCAAAATGCAGATCATGCACAAAACTATATTCGAATTGAAGATAAAAATGTTGCTGAAAGATCTATGATGGGGTTTGGCTTAGGAGAAAATTCTGGTCATTGGCTTATAACGGATCAATTAGGAGAATCCACTACCGCCTCTCATGAATTTGGTCATGCTTTGGGCTTACCCCACCCGGATGAATTAGACTATAGAAATACGGGAATGCCTCCCATTATGGCCCCAAGAGGAACTTTTGTCGATGCAGAATTCCAATGGAATCCTTTAGCGGAGGTTGGAGCTTTTGGGGGTACAATGAGGCCTATCTGGAGAAGAGTGAGGGCTTATGAAATTCAAGAAATTTTTAAAGGAATAGAATTAGAAACCGAAGAAATTATGCTAATTGGAGTTCTTAAAAATCAGGTTTTCGATGAAATTGGCAGATCGTCATCTATAATTTTCTAACCTAAAATAACAGTTTTTTACTTTTCCTTTATTTTTAAATAATTAACAAATCGTTATTAAATAAATGAATGAAAAGTATGTCCAAATTTGTAAGTTTTATTAAAAAGTTAAATTATCAAAATGAAATGAAAAATAGTATCCTAGTGTTAATCGTCTTTTTGGTGTCATGTGGACCTACTTCACCACCGAGCTCAAATAATAAAACTATAAATAACACGAGCCCAGAAGCTGAAGCTAAAATTTTAACTGACAAAATGAAATCTTCTTTGGAATTAGATGAAACTCAATTAGATAAAGTACTGATGATAAATGTAGTAAATCTTAAAATTATAAAGAAACTTAAAGAGGCTAATGAAGTTTCAAAAATAAATTCTACTAAAGAAAAGTACAAAAGTGAGTTAAAAGAAATTTTAACTCAAAGCCAATTTGCGAAATTTTTAACTGATTTTAGTGAATTGTAATTCCTAAAATCTTACCTTAATAATTAAAAAAAACTAAATCAAAAGGAAAGAATTTTAACCAAAAATTTCATATTCGATATGCTAAAATGGCAAACCAATAGCAATATTCCAAACTAAATTCCCACCTTTTCGCCATTCTTTACTAAAAGGATCTACCTGATTAATTATCCATTTTTCATTCTGTGGAAGCCAAGGTTTCCTAAGGGGGGTGCCTAAATCAATTCTGAAAATAATAAATGAGAAATTTAGTCGTAGGCCTAATCCCGTTCCAATTGCCAATTCCTTATAGAAATTTTTAGAAAATAAGGACCCAGGTCCATAAATATACTCATCTTTAAACATCCAAACATTTCCTGCATCTAAAAATAGTGCAGTACTTAAAAAATCATTGATTTTCAATCGCATTTCAGTGTTTAGTTCTAATTTTATATCCCCAGTATTGTTACCTAAAAATTGTTCTGTTAGATTTCCAGTTCGTTCATAAGTGCCCGGACCCACTCCTCTTGCTCTAAATGCCCTTAGTGAATTATTGCCCCCCACATAAAACTGATTTACAAAAGGTAGTTGCAAAGAGTTTCCATACGGAGCCCCTATTCCTACTATTGCCCTATTCGCCCACTGAAGGTTTTTATTTAGGTCGTTTCTGTACCTAAAATCTTGTTCTATTCTCAAAAATTGTGAATAATATTCTCCAAATATCCTTCCCGTTTTTTCAGGTTTATTTCTAATTTTATCGTAAATGCCAAACAGATTCCCCGCAAAATCCACATTTCCTCTATAAGAAAAGCTACCTCTATGATATTGTTTTGGGCTTAGCGTAATTTCATAACTACCGCCTGCCACAAACTGATTTTCTAAAATGACTAATAAACGAGGATCCGCAAAAATTTCATCAATAAAAACGGTACTTATATTTGAAGCTTTTACAAAATTCAAATTTAGGGGCTTCAAAGAGTGTTCAATTCCTTTTCCTCGAGTCCAAGCGTATCCTATTGAAGCTCTGGCAGAATTTAAGCTATACAATCCAGTTTTGATGAAACTTTCATACCCTAAATTAATCTGAGTTTTGGGCAAAACTTTACTTATTTCTGGGTCAATTTTTATAAATGGAGCTAAAAATCTAGGAAAAACTAATTGGCTTTCTAGCCCAACTCTATAATTTCCTCTATATGCACCACTTTTATCGCCTCCAACTTGTAATTCTAAACCTCCAAGTGTAGAAATTCTAAGCAATTCAGCACCTTTAAAGGTATTTATATTTTGCCAACTTATACTTACTTGTGAGCCCGCCAAGCCACTAGACCTTGTGATAGCGTTAGCTTCGGCTTTAAATGATTTACTTTTTTGAGTTTGAAGAAAATAAGTAATATCTATTAGACTAGAATCAAGTCGATTAACCACTTCAAAATTACTTTTTATGAATTTAAAATTGCCAAGACCTAGCAATCTATTATTGGTAATATCTTGAAGCCGACTATCGTAAAGCGTACCGGGTCTAAATGCAATAGCATCGAAAAAAATAGCTTCTTTATATTTTTTTTGTGGATCATCTAAAATTAAACCTCTAAAAAAATCAAAGGAATTAGTATCTTTTTCTTGAATTTTATTTGAATTTACATTTACGAAAATATCATTGATCTGATATTGCTTTTTTACCTTTGGTAGTATTTCACTTTTAGGAAGTATTCGCAAATTAATAGAAAAAGGCTTTTGAGAAGAATCGGCCAAAATTCTTACTAAATCGGGACTAAAATAATAGTACCCATTTTTTCTAAGTTCAGCATCTATTCGTATTCGTTCGTTTTTTAAAGACTGTAAATCAAAATGATCTCCTTTTTTTAAGTTTCCTTTTTTTGCAGAATTGGCGAATGCAATTTCAAAATCAGTATCGCCTTTATTTACTTCAACAGTATCTAAATATGACCTTTTATTTAGGATAATATTATATTTTGTACTCGCAAAAATACCTTTCTCCATTAATTCTCCTTTAACAACAGCACTAAAAAATCCTTTGGATTTTAAATATTCATTTAAGTTTTCAGAATTTTTTTCAACTATTTTTCGATTTACAAAAACTGGTTTCTCTGCAAAGCTTTTAAGCGCTTTTGATAAAATTCCTTTCCCTTTTTTAACGTTGTCTATCGCATAATAAATACTAACTTTATAAGGAAATTTTCCAAAGAAAGGAATTCTTACGTTGGTGTTTTCTAAGGGTCTTGTAATATCCAAAAGTTGACTATTGAGTTCTGAAAGTTTTATCATTTCAAGGCTATCATTTCTTAAAATATTAATTACTGCTCCTCCATATATCTTTTCGTTTTCAGGTAGCTTACTAGCTATTCGGCAAGAGAATATCCAGAAACTTAAAGAAATAAAGCAATAAAACTTAAAAATTATCTTCATTGCTTTTTCATTAGTTCTTTCCAAGTTTCATAATCAATAGCAACAACGAAACCAAGTCCAGTTTCTATAACCGAACCCTCAATTACCATTTGATTTAAGTTTTTTCTAAAAACATTTAATCTGTAACGACCATCTTTGGTAATTATAAAATTGGCTTGAATATTATCGAAAATCTCCGAAGACCGTAAATCTTTATTTTCTAATTCAAAGTTTTTGCCAACCGAGAGAATGAGTCTATCTTTGGCAAACTTCTTTTTTACGCCTAAGCTTAAATTGGTATTTCGACTATCATTAGCAAGATTATATCCAGATTGCAATCCTAAATCTAAATCGATACCTTTAATAATACCTGCAGCATATTTATTTAACTGCGAGCTAATAAGATCACTTACTTTTTGTCTTGCTATGTCCTCATAATTTTTTGAACTTTCTATTTTATTTCCAAAATCTTCAAAATTAAAAGCCCCTGTCATTAAAATCATAATAGACTGGTCTTTAATTAATTCAGATTTTGCAATATTTATATTTGACTCATTTTTTATCCCTTTATCGTCAATTGTCTTAAAACCAGCTTTTTGAAACTCATCTTTACTTGCTCCAATGTCTGTTTCGTTCAAAACTAACTCAAAATCAATTTTGGGTTGAGATAAAACTCCAGACAAAACTAAATCTACTCTTAAAGGAATATTTGGTTTTAATTTTTTTAATTCTTCCGATTGAAAAGGATAATTAGCAAGCGATTTCTTTCCTAAATTATGTTCTGCTGTAATAAACAAATTAGCTTCAAGTGGGTCGCCAAACCAAGAAATATAGCTTTTGCTTTTGTCACTAATAATAAATTTCTTATTAATAATCTGATAAGTAAGATTGTAGCTTCCTTCTTTAATGTCAAATCTACCCAAAATATACAACGAGCCTTTGTTATCAAAACCTGTATTTAATTTTCCTTCCCCCTTTACGGTTAGTAAATCACCGGTCACCTGATCCATTAAAATATTTAATTTTGCTTTATCGCTAACCTCAACATTTATGTTCAATGTATTTGCAAAATTTATGCTTTGATTTTTTGGCTTTATATCTGCAATTTTTTTTTCCGGATTTTTAAAATTCATAAATGTTACCATTGGCTCGAGCTCATTAGGCAGTTGAGAGTCGTCAGGCATTAGCATAGTAATATCTGTTTTAGAACCAATTTTAACATCGCCAGATAATACAAAATCTAAATTTTTGCCTTTTAGTTTTAAATCTGTTTCAAAAAAACCAGTTCCATAAAAAAGGTCATTATCTCCAGATTTTGAGTCAATAAAATTAAAATCTTTTGAATTTATATCGATGGTATAAGAATAATTCGGAAGTGTTTCTATATTTAAAAAGCCATTGAGATTTAATTTACTATTAAAGTTGTCGGTTAATTGGATATTTTGTAACAATATTTTCTGATCTTTAATGATCACTTTTTGATTTATAAGTTCCATTTTAGCTCCAGTTTCTACCAATTTAAATTTGAAATTAGGCAACACTACAAAACCGCCAATATCTGGTTTCGAAGCGGAGCCCTTTACAGCAAACTCACCAGAAAAATTGCCAGTAACTTCATTTAAAATTCCATCCACATAAGGTTCTAAAACTTTAGAATTTACTGAATCAGCAAATATTTTCAAATCCAAAGCATTCTCTTTTTCTGACGAATAATTTCCTATTAATCGAATATTGGCATTTTCACCTTTGATGTTTGAACGCAAAGAAAGTCCTTTAACTCCTTCATTTTTAGCATTCCCAGAAAACTCTCCAAGAGAAATTTGATTTAAGAAAAATTTATTTACTTTAAAATCTCCAAAAAATGCAATTGGACCGTCCATATAATTTTCTATTTGTACATCAGCATCTAAAAATCCAGATATAAAAATAGAATCTTGTTTAACAGCTTTTGAAAGTGAATTTAAATCTAAATTTTGGGCAAATATTTTGATAGGGCTATTTGGCTTTTCATTTATGGTATTTAGTCTCACTATCTGCTTATCGGATGTAAAAATTACGTCGTTAATATAAAACCCATCTTTAGAATAATCTATATAACCATTTGGATTTCCAGACCAGGACTTATAAAATAATTTTGACCCTGAAGCATCAAAAGTAAGCCTTATTTTGTTATCAATATTTTGAATATAGCCGTGCAAAGCATGAATATTTAAATCAACTGAATCTTTAATAGCCAAACTAAAATCAGCTTTATTTCCCTCTAATTTTCCGTCAATAGTGGCATTTCTTACTCTATATGACACATTAGAAATTTGTTCTGACTTAAGAAAATATTTTAAAGATTGTCTATCTCCAAAATAATCGAAACTTGTGTTATAAATCTTTATTGAATCATATAATAAATAAGGAATACTTATCTTTCCTAAAATCGGAATATTACCTTCTGATCGAAGTAAGGTTTGAACACTAATGGGCGCAAATCCATGAATGTCAGGCAAAAACGCTTTAAAAATTGGATCATATTGAATCTTCCCATTTACATTAAAAAGATAAGGTTTGCTAGAAATCAGTGGCTTATAATCTGGAATATTAAAATAATGATTTATTTCTGTCAAAATAACATCTTTAAGTTGTGAATAATCAAAATTTCCTCCTGCCGAAAACTTCATAAAAGATGTTTCTAAATCTATGGTACTTTTATCACCTTCACTACTGGTTTCTATCTTTAAATCACCAATAGGATACAATTTATCGTCTTTATAAATACTAATATTTTTTCCAGTCACCAGAACTCTTGGATCTTTAAAATCTAATTTAAACTCTTTAATATCCATTTCGCCTCGTACTTCTATATTCTCCCTAATAAATCCCAATTCTTTAAGATTTACAGAGGCAATAGTAGATGAACCTGAAATAGCAAATTCTGGCTTCGAAAAATCAATTTTCCCATCCCATTTAAGTTGAGCCGAGGAGTCGTCAATGTTTAATTTCGCAACAAAAACCTGATTATTTAATAAACCATTAAATTCAATAGCATGATAGATTTTATTTTGATAATTAAGCTCATCTATTTTTCCGTTCAAATTTAATTTTAAGCTTTTTGAATCTAAACCAGAGCCATCAAAAGCTAGGCTACCAGAAGTTTGGCCAAGTTCTGGTTTTTGTATAAAAAAACCTGTATTAAACTGTTTAAAGTCAATTTTGCCAGTGTACTTTAGAGTCTTGGATGTACCTAAATTATAAATATGAGCCACTGTATTGACACTTCCTTGTTCTGTTTTTGCATTCACATTTAGATACAAACTTCCCATGCTCCCTTTCAAATAGCCATCAAAAAACATTCTATCTGGAAAAGAAATATTTGAAGGCATTTTTGAAGCAGGAATTAAATGATATATATCCTTTTTCGAGGTACTAAACGCAACAATTTTTAGATTAAAAATAGGATCGTTAAGATTTGAAACATTTCCCTTAAGATGTATTTGCGTAGTTTTTGGTGCCTTTAGGATAAATTTATTTAATAAAATATTTTTGATATTTCCCTCCGCTTTTCCTTCTACGAAAATATTTTCATTTTCAAGTTTCTTTAAAAACGCATTGAAATTTAGTTCTTGATTGAAAACAAAGGCGTCTTTTACAGCAATTTTACTTTCAGCTAATTCAATTTTAAAAACACTGTTCTCTATATTGGAACTGTCAACATTTAGCTTCAAATTGGCAAATATCTGCGTGTTGTTTACCTTAACCCTTAGCCTTTTTAATTCGACTTGGTTTCCAACAATTGAGATTTCTGATTCTGCAGATTTTAAAGTCCATCCATTTTTTTCTGTAGCATGAACTGTAGTTAATTTTCCAAAGAAACCATCTTTAGAAAGTTTGACATTATTAAGCAATACGCCTAACTTTTCAATCCCCAGATTGTTAAAATTTATCTGATTTTCTATCGCTCTAGCTAAAGGAAATTGTTGATAGTTAAATACTTGAGCAGAAAATTTGATTTTTTTAAACGCAAAAATAGTGTTCTTTATGTCAAAGACTTCTGGCTTAATATCTAAAAATACGCCTTTTGCTTTAACGGCGTTTTGAGCAATTTTAAAATCCCATGCTACTTCATTTAAAATCAAGTTTCTAAACATAAAATCTAATTCATTTTTAGGCTTAGAATTCTCTTTCTTATTTTGCCCAATTTCCCCTTTTAAGTCAAGGCCAACAGCAACAATATCATTTAGTTTGTAAACACTTTTATCAGGATTTAATACTTCAAAACCAGTTGACGCATCTTTAAGAAAAGCAAAAATTTTATGTCCAGCTTTACTATCAGAATAATTTAATTTAAGATTATGAATCTTTATTTTATCTAAATGATAGGCAAACGAACCTTTGTTTTTTACATTTAAGGTATCTCCTTTAAAAGTGTCCAAAATAAACTGATAATTAAATTTATCAGAATGCCGATTAACATTTATAAAGATATTTTCAAAATGAATATCTGTAATATTTAACTTTTTATCTACAGCATCCCACATTTTTATGGCAATGTAGGCTTTTTTTGAAAAAACCAAAGTATCCCCTTTTTTATCTTTAATTAGTAAATTACCTATTTGAATCCAATCAGGGAATTTATAGGAAATTTGACCTAAAACTGGCGTGTTTAATTTTTTTGATAAAGTAGAAACAACAAGATTACTTAAGGTTTTTTGGCCTGAAACACTTGAAAAATAAAAATATAAAATACACGAAAAAACAACCAAAGTAGAAAATACAATAGCTAAAATCTTAAAACTTGTTTTAATAATTTTCTCCTTCATTCAGAATGCTCTTAGTCATGGAAGATTTTTAAATACAAAAATAACCAAAAAGCTCAATTATCTTAACTTAACGATTTAACTGCGGCAATATTTCCGATATAAAGGTCACAAAAACAAGTGACAACATCTTATAAAAAAAAACGGCCCCCTCAAAAAAGAGAAGACCGCTAGCAATTTTTCTTAATCTGATAAATTATTTCAAATATATTGATTAATAATCATTTCCATTAATTCCTGTTTTCCACTAATTTGAGTGGGCTCTCCTACCTCTTTTGCTATCTTTGCTAAATCTTCCAGACTTAATTCTCCATTTTCAAATTTTGCTCCATTTCCAGTATTAAATGAAGCATATCTATCGTCTCTTATTTTAGAATATTTTGATTTAGTTAGAATATCATTTGCCACCAAAAGAGCTCTTGCAAACACATCCATTCCTCCAATGTGAGCTATAAAAATATCTTCAAGATCTGTTGAATTTCTACGAGTTTTAGCATCGAAATTTATTCCTCCAGTTTTAAATCCACCGTTTTCCAGAATAATAAGCATTGCTTCAGACAGTTCAAATACATCCACAGGAAACTGATCTGTGTCCCAGCCATTCTGGTAATCCCCTCTGTTAGCATCAATGGAAGCCAACATGCCGGCATCTGCCGCCATTTGTAACTCATGAGAAAAAGTATGCCCAGCCAATGTAGCATGATTTACTTCTATATTTAATCCAAAATCTTTATCTAATCCTTGTGCTTTTAAAAATCCAATTACAGTTTGAGCATCAAAATCATACTGGTGTTTCGAAGGCTCAGCAGGCTTAGGCTCGATATAAAAAGTACCATTGAATCCATTTCTTCTACCATAATCTCTCGCAGTTCTTAAAAATTGGCCCATGTGGTCTAGCTCTTTTTTGGTTTTGGTATTTAGCAAAGACATGTAGCCTTCTCTCCCTCCCCAAAACGTATATCCTTGACCACCTAAAGCAATTGTAGCATCAATACAATTTTTTACTTGTAAACCGGCGTGAGCAACAACATCAAAATTCGGGTTTGTAGAGGCTCCATTCATATATCTGGGATTCGAAAACAAATTGGCCGTTCCCCAAAGTAATTTTGCACCACTCGCTTTTTGTTTTTCATCTGCATAAGCTACTATTTTCGACAAATTACTCTCGTATTCAGCAAGCGAACTCCCCTCTGGCGACATATCAACATCATGAAAACACCAATAATCAGTGCCTAGTTTAGTAAAAAACTCAAATGCTGCATCCATTTTATCGTGAGCGGCTTGTAAGGCATTTGCATTTTTATCCCAAGGAAAAACCTTTGTTCCGGGTCCGAAGGGATCGCCACCTGTGCCACAGAAAGTATGCCAATACGATATTGCAAAACGTAAATGCTCCCGCATAGTTTTACCTCCCACTAGGCGGTTTTCATCGTAAAACTTAAATGCCATCGGATTATCCGACTCCCGACCCTCAAATGGGATTGCTTCTTTTACAAAAGGGAAATACTCTTTATCCCCTAGCGTGATTTTCAAATTAGACATAATATTTTTATTTAAGAATTATCTTTTTATTAAATGTCAAAATTACACTTAAAATATTTTGGCTCAAAACAAATTGAAATAATTATTACTATTTTGATTTAAAGCTAATTAATTTAGCTGTCAATTTGTAAAATGATTTCTTTTTAAATTCAAGATTTGGAATGGATTTAAGTAACTTAATTTCGACAAATAAAATTTACTCATT
>JANOMP010000363.1:0-37024 GCA_031420365.1 Cytophagaceae bacterium | reverse complement strand
ATTTCGAGAAGTTATCACTAAGAACTTTCAGCCAAACTTATTCAAAACTTAGTAACTTTACGAACCGCCCTATGCCGAACGGCACGTAGGGTGGTGTGAGAGGACAGTAAGTGAAATAATCACTTACTTCCTACTCGATTACCGTAATTTTTAAGTTATTTTTGTGAAAATTGTAATGTTCTCCAGTTAAGATCAGCTATGAAAATTGGGATTATTGGTTTGGGAGATATGGGTAAAATGTTTGCTAAAATTTGGGCATCCCATTCTTTGGAAGTTTATGGTTGTGATTTGCCCCACAATTTTATGGCTTTGAATATTGAATTTGAAGATTCTTCTGTAACTATTTTAAATGATGCAATTGCAGTTTCTCGAATTTGTGATTTTATAATGTATGCCGTTGAGGCTGATAAAATTGAAGAAGTTGTTAAATATGCAGGGCCATCTACCAAATTTGGTGCAATAGTTACTGGGCAGACTTCAGTTAAAACTCCTGAAATTAAAGCTTTTGAAAGCTATTTGCCTCTTGATACACACATAGTTGGTTCTCATGCTCTATTTGGGCCAACGGTAAATCCAGAAGGTCAAACAATTGTTATTTTTAATCATCATGCTTCACAAGAATCATTTGATTTAGTTTCTGATTTATATAAACTAACAGGTTCCAAAATAGAAATTTTAGAAGACTATACTGCGCATGATAAAATGATGGCGGATATTCAAGTTGTTACTCATGTTGGTTTTGAAAGTATTGGTACCGCTTTTATGCACAGAAGAGTTTTCCCATGGGAAGATACCAGCAGAATAAATGGTTTAGATAATATTAAAATGCTTCTTACACTTAGAATTTATAGCTATAAGTCTCATGTGTATTCAGGCCTAGCATTTAATAACCCGTTTGCAAAAAATGATGTCAGAAAATTTGCAAATATTGAAAATGAATTATTTGGAATGATGATTTGCGAAAAAAGAGAAAAATTCATTTCTAAAATATTAAGATCAAGAGATAAAGTTTTTAAAGATCATTCTAACAAATTAATGCTTAATGATGAGTTAATGTCAGAATATTCGCTAAATCCTCAATTTATTCATAAACCAAATTCCCATTTAAGTCTCTTAAGTATGGTTTGTACTTGGGCAGAACTTAATACAAATCCTTACAATAATTTGGTTTGCCAAACTCCTCCTTTTAAGTTAAGAGTAGGTTTGGCAGAATATTTGTTTTTGAATCAGGATTTGTTAAATGAAACTATAGAAACTGCTTTAAGAGATAAGAGTATATTAAAAGATGACTTAGCATTTCATACAGCTGTGCATGAATGGACAAATATTCTGGAATTGGGAGATAAAAAAGCCTATGAAAAGCATTTTGATGCTACAAAGAGATTTCTTTCTGAACGATTAGAAGAAGGAAAATTAAAAAGCAACGAATTGATTGCCAAATTAAAACCTACCTAAAATGGAAAAAGTAGATTTAAAAGCATATGACAATTCTTGGTATGATCCAGGAGGTATAATAAAAAGAGTAGTTTGGCATATTATTAGTAGTATATTTATTAATTCTAATATTCCATTACCTGTAAAAGTTAAAATATATATTTTAAGATTTTTTGGGGCTAAAATTGGGAATGGGGTTATGATCAAACCTAGGGTAAATATTAAATACCCATGGTTTTTGGTTGTTGAGGATTTTGTTTGGATTGGTGAGGAGGTTTGGATTGACAATTATATTGAAGTGAAGATAAAGAAAAATGCATGTATTTCACAGGGAGCTATGATTTTGACTGGAAATCATGATTTTACAAAATCTACTTTTGATTTAATTATTAAGCCAATTACTATTGGGGAAGGAGCCTGGGTGGGGGCCAAATCAATAGTTTGTCCTGGAGTAGCTGTTGGAGATTGTTCAGTGTTAACTGTAGGTTCTGTTGCAACTAAACAATTGCTTGAGCATAGTATTTACCAAGGAAATCCAGCAAGAATGATAAAGTGCCGAGAAATAATACTTTAATTTTACCTTTAAATAAATTTTTGGTTCAAAATGTGGAAACACTTAGTTACTTTTTTTAATTTCTAAACTATATTTGAACATCTCATACAATTATATATGAATTTAATTTTCGAAAACCTCATAATTGATAAAAATTTTCAATTGCTGATTTCAATGATTTTATCATTGTTGGTAACTTGGAGTGCCATTCCTGTAATAATTAATATTTGCAACTTAAAAGGGTTAATGGTAGACCCAATAAAAAGGAGTTCGCATGAAACTCCAACTCCAACTTTTGGTGGTGTTGCAATATTTGCTGGAACCTTGATAGGATATATGATTTGGAATTTTGGTGATGAAGGTTTTCTTTTACATAAAGTTTTCCTAGGGTTAGTAGTTTTATTTTTTCTAGGAATTAAAGACGATTTGTTTGCTTTGGATGCTTTAAAGAAACTGGCCTCTCAAGTTTTAGTTGCAGTTTTAGTAGTAGTTGGAAGTGATTTAAGAATTACCAGTTTTTTTGGAATTTTTGGAGTTTATGAATTACCATATTTAGCAAGTATTTTATTCACAATTTTTCTTTTTGTAGCACTAATAAATTCATTTAATCTTATTGATGGAATTGATGGATTGTCAGGTGGCATTGGAATGATAGCTAGTGCAGGCTTTGGTTTATGGTTTGCTTTGAATCAACATTGGTCTTTGGCGTGTTTAGGTTTTTCTTTGTCAGCATCATTATTGGGGTTTTTACGATATAATTTCTCAACTACAAACAAGATTTTTATGGGTGATACAGGCTCATTAATTGTTGGGTATCTAATTTCTGTATTGGCAATACAATTTGTCAAGTTCAATGTTTTTAATACGAATCCTAATTCTGTATACCAAAATGCTCCTGTTATTGCCATAGTATTATTATGTGTTCCTATTTTTGATACAATAAGAGTTTTTGGACTTAGAATCATTAAAGGCAAATCTCCATTTAACGGGGATAGACTTCATTTGCATCATCTATTGGTAGATAACGGATTTTCTCATATTGTGGCTTCATTTATACTTTATTTTTCCACTTTATTATTAACATCTCTTACCTATTTTCTAAGAAAATATTTCACAAATACTCAACTTAGTTTTTCATTAATTGCATTGTTTGGTTTGTATTTAGTGGTTTCTTATTATTTAGAAATTCGGAGATTGAAAAATCATAAGCTAAAAATTTCTAATAAGGAAAGCGAAGAAATGCCTTTTAATAGGTCAATAAAATTAGAAAGGTCAATCAACAAAAGCTAGATTAAAGGGAGAATTAAAACAAACGAATTCTCTATTTGTAAATCGTGTAGTTGTTTTAATTAAAGTTTTCTATTCCCATTCTATAGTAGCTGGTGGCTTTGAACTTATATCATAGACCACTCTATTCACACCTTTTACTTTATTAATTATCTCATTTGAAATAGTACTTAAAAAATCATATGGTAAATGTGCCCAATCAGCAGTCATTCCATCTACGCTAGTTACTGCTCGAAGTGCAACTACATTTTCGTAGGTTCTTTCATCTCCCATAACTCCTACACTTTGTACTGGCAATAACATCGCACCAGCTTGCCAAATAGTATTATAAAGATTCCAACTTTTTAAACCTTCAATAAAAATAGAATCTACTTCTTGAAGAATTGCTACTTTATCCCCTGTTACATCTCCTAAAATTCTTATTCCTAAACCCGGTCCTGGAAATGGGTGTCTTCCTAAAATATAATCAGGCATGTTAAGCGTTTTCCCAACTTCTCTCACACCATCTTTAAAAAGAGTTTTTAAAGGCTCCACTATTTTTAATTTCATAAAATCTGGTAAACCTCCAACATTATGATGAGATTTGATAGTGGCGGACGGTCCTTTTACTGATACGGATTCAATAATATCTGGGTAAATAGTTCCTTGGGCCAACCATTTAACGTCTTGAATTTTATGAGCTTCATCATCAAATACTTCTATAAATGTCTTCCCTATGGCTTTTCGTTTAAGTTCAGGATCTGATAAACCTTTAAGAGCCTCATAGAATTTATTTTTTGCATTTATTCCTATTACATTTAATCCCAAGCCTTTATATGATTCTAAAACTTGTTCAAATTCATTTTTTCTAAGCAAGCCATTGTCAACAAAAATACAAAAGAGGTTTTTTCCAATAGCATGGTGAATCAACATCGCAGCCACAGAAGAATCTACTCCTCCTGATAAACCAAGAACAACTTTGTCCTTTCCTAATTCATTTTTTAAATCAGAAACTGAAGTTTCCACAAAGGAAGCAGGAGTGTAGGTTTGGGTACAGCCACAAATATTAACAAGGAAATTTTTTAATAAAGTTTTTCCAAATTGAGTATGTGTTACTTCTGGATGAAATTGAATTCCAAAGGTTTTTTCATTTTTAAACGAAAAACCAGCTACTTTTACTGATGAAGTAGAGATAATTAACTCTGCGTTTTCTGGCATTTTTGTAATACTATCTCCGTGGGACATCCATACCTCAGACTCAGATTCTAATCCAACCAATAAATCATTGTTTCTATCAAAATTTTCAATTATTGCTCTTCCATATTCTCTTGTTTTTGAAGCTTCTACATTTCCTCCATTAGTTATTGCTAACAATTGGGCTCCATAGCAAATACCTAATATTGGCACTTTAGACCTAAAACTAGTCATGTCAATTCTTGGCGAATCTTCCTCTCTTACAGAACTTGGGCTACCTGATAAAATGATTCCTTTAATGTTTTCTGTTATTTCTGGAATGGAATGAAAAGGGTGTATTTCACAATAAACACTCAATTCTCTCACTCTTCTGGCTATCAATTGTGTAAATTGAGATCCAAAATCAATTATTAATATTTCATCTGTCATATGCTAATCTTCGTATAATAAATAATTCAATCTTTTTTTCTTAAATATTTCCAAATCACTTTGCCATTTTTTAGCAATATCAATTTCATTATTACCTGCTTCAACGTCTTTAATAACCCAATCATTTCCTATTAAAAGGTTGAAAAAATTTTTATTTGTAAAAAATGAATTTTTGTCTTTAAACTTTTTATAGAATTCTATTAGATACTTTAAGGTGAATGGAGTATTATATGCATCTATTTTTGATAGATTTAGGCCAAAACATTCTTTGCTTTCGTTAACTGGATTTATTGCTCCTGGCTTGTCAATTGGAGTAAAAATAAAATCACCTAAGTTAATATCAGGCCCACCAATTACTTGAAATTGTAAATCGGTGCCTCTTCCTACGCTTATTTGACTAGGTTCAAACAGACAAATGCTGGGATATAGCCAAATAGCGGTATTATTAGGTAAATTAGGAGAAGGTTTTTCTGGCAAAATATATCTAGTTTTGTGCGTATAATTTCTACACTTTATTATTTTCAAATTACATTTTAAATTTTTCCCTAGCCATTCTTCCCCATTGTTCATCAATGCTAATTCTCCTATTGTAAGTCCATATACGACAGGAATTGGATTTACCCCAACAAAAGATTGAAATTTTAGGTCTAGAACTGGTCCTGCAACATAATGTCCATTCGGATTAGGCCTATCTAGAATCACCAAGGACTTATTATTTTCTGCACAAGCTTGCATTACATAATTTAAGGTGCTTATATAGGTATAAAATCTTACTCCTACGTCTTGTATATCAAAAATAATAATATCTAAATCTGCTAATTGTTCAACACTAGGTTTTTTGTTTTTACCATAAAGTGAGATTATAGAAATTTCAGTTTTTTGGTCAATTGCATTGTTTATGGTTTCTCCTGCACTGGCCTCCCCTCTAAAACCATGCTCAGGTGCAAAAATCGTTTGTATCTTAACTTTATTTTTCAACAAAACATCCACCAAATGTTCGTGCCCAATTTTTGAAGTATGATTTACTACCAATCCTACTTTTTGATTTTTTAACAAGTGTAAATATTCCTGTAGGTTTTCAGCTCCAACTACTACCTTTGTGTTGAAAGTTTCATCAAAAGCTTTACTAACTTTTGAAAATAGAAAGAGAAATAAAAATAATTGAATTAAAAGTAATCGTTTCATATTATGAATATTGGTTTGTTTTTGGCTAAAAAAATACAAAATACTAAAAGTCAAACTTTTTCTTCTTTAATAATAAATGTTGGCGTTTTAAGTATTTCTATTGCCGTTTCAGTTTTAATTATTTCTTTTTTTGTCTTATTTGGATTTAAGAATACTATAAAAAATAAGCTTTTTAGTCTTACTTCTCATTTACAAGTAAGCAAATTTACGGTTAATCGTTCGCTTGAAGAAGCAAGTATGCCTAATAATTTAGAATTTATTGAATTAGTTAAAAATAATCCTAAAATAAAGTCAATTAGTAAAGTAGCTTTTAAGTCAATTATTCTTAAATCAGAAGAGGAAATTTCCGGTGTAGTTTTTAAAGGAATCGACAAAGATTTTGATTGGAATGCTTTTTCTCCAAATATTATTAATGGAAGAAAAATAAATTACAAATCTTCACAAATATCTAATGAGCTGATTATTTCAAAAAAATTAGCACAAGAAATAAATGTAAAATTAAATGATGAATTACTAATTTATTTTATTCAAGACCCTCCAAGAGCAAGAAAGCTAAAGATTGTAGGAATTTATGAATCAAATGTAGAAGAAATGGACCAAATCTATGTTTTAGGGGATTTGGCACTGATTCAAAAAATAAATAATTGGGAAGAAGGAGAGTTTGGACACTTTGAAATATTCTTAAAAGATATTGAAAATTTAGATTTAGTAAAGAATGAATTGCTTAATATTTTTCCTCAAGAATATCAAGTTTTGAAAGTAACAGAAATATTACCTCAATTTTTTGACTGGTTCAAACTACTAGACAGAAATATTTTAATCGTTATTATATTAATAATTATCGTTGCTTCTTTTAACATGATTTCTGTTTTACTAATTATGATAATGGAAAGAACTCCTATGATAGGCCTTTTAAAAGCAATTGGAAGTTTGAATGGCCAAATTAGGGCTGTTTTTTTGATAAACGGAACAAAAATAATTCTGAAAGGACTTATTTTAGGTAATTTTTTAGGCTTAAGTTTATGTTATATTCAAGAAAAATTTAAAATCATTCATTTAGATCCAGTAAATTATTATATGAATTTTGTCCCTATTGATTGGAATTGGCCCGTCATTTTGGCAATAAATATTGGAGTTTTTTTTATTGTCTTAATAGTTCTATTAATACCGTCTTATTTAATTAAGAATATTAGCCCAGTTGAGGCTTTAAAATATAAAGACTAAATAAAATCATTATCAAACGGTTAAATTTTAAAACAAAAAAATAAAACTTAATCCATCCCTACTCTAAAGACAATTTTTGTAATTAGGGTCTGCTGATTTAGGCCTAAATCAGCAGACCTTAAATAACACCCGTTTGACTATAAAAAAAATCTACTTTGAACAAAGTAGATTTTAAATAAAATTTGATTTTGAAATTAGTATCTGTCAACAGTTACTGCTGAAAGCCCACTTTTAATTTTAATATTTACTTTATTTTTCGAAATATCATAATTAGTGTTTCTCCAAGTTCCAGTACTAAACTTTGAAAATCCCTCAAAATCTTTAGCATTTAATGCCCCATCCATTTCTATTTCACAAGCTGATTCTTTTGGAACTGAAATTTTAACTTTTGCCACTCCGCTTTCTACATTTATTATTGAATTGGTTACTAAACTTCCAATTTTTAATTTTAGGTTTGCGGCTCCAGTTTTCACATCCATTCTTTTAACTTTATATTCACTTAAATCAAACTTCAAATCTCCTGCTCCAATATTTAAATCAATATCCCAAATAGGTTTTTTGTTGAGTTTTAAATATACGTCATTGTTTTTTCCTTTTCCGAAATTAAAACCTTTTGAGTTATTTTTATTATTCATTGTAAATTCAATATCATGAAGTTTGCCCTTTTTCTCCTCAGTTAGACTGTATTTACCACCAAATAATTTAGTCTCAGCTTGAAACAAATTGTTTCCAATTGTTTCTTCTAAATGAAATTCTGCAGCTCCTCCACCAATCTCTAAAGCGGCCTCTTCAATTTCTTTGTCTAAGTCTATACTAAAATTTTGAGTGGAGGTATTGAAGTTTTCAGTACTATCTGAATCGAAATCTTCCTCGCTTTCATTATCATTCCAATCAAAATTTAATTCCTCATTTATTTCGTCTTTAAATTTATCCACAGCATTGTTTGACGCATGATAAATACCCAAAGGAATAGCAAAGGCTACAAGAAGTGCCGTGGTAGGGTTGTAAATAGTTTTTCTTTCATTAAACAAAACTGCAACACCCCCTAATATTATCAATAAAGGCCAAAATTTTGCAATTTCACGCAAAGAAATTTCGAATTGAAACCAATCGTTCGTTATTCCAAGAAAGTAAAATCCAAAGGCAACCAAAATGGCTCCCCAGAATATGTTATTTTTATTTTTCATAAAAAATAATAGTTAATAATTAGTGCCGCCATCAGTGGCATTAGTATCTTTTCCATTATTTGGAACATCTTTTTCTTTTACAATAATCCAAATTCCTAAGCCAATTAAAATTAATGGCCATAGATTTTTTAGATAAGAAAAAAGGTTAATGTCAAAGAAAGTTTTAAAAGAAAAAATTGCTCCTAATACAATAAGGATTAGTCCTCCTATCATATTTCCGTTTTTTGATTGATTACTCATATTATTTATTTGTTTAAAATTATTATTTGCATCGTTATTTATTGTTTGAAAGTCTGAAGATAGAGCACCTGAATACTTTGGTAAAACAGCCCATAATATTAAGTAGCATATTATTATTGGAAATGGTGTAAAAAATAATACTACAAATGCTACTCTAATTAAGGTGATATCTGTATTCAAATGAATTGCCAAACCTTGACATACACCACCTAAAATACTTTTTTCATTTTTAATTCTGTACATTTCCATGCTCTTGTTTTGGTTTAATTTACTTACAAAGCTAAAATTTAATTAAGTACTATGTTATACAAACTACACAAGTGGTAACTAGACGGGATAAAAAGTTTTTTTTTAATTTAAAACAATTTTGATTTTTAAATAATGGTTTAATTAATCTTCATCTAAAAACTCTAATGCATCCATTAGCAAGTTATGTGTATTGCCAGGTTTCGATTCAATTGTTCCATTGAAAGCAAAACCACTTAACTTTTCTAAATTATAAGTAGCATTTTCAAAGTCAAATCCAAGTAAAATAGGTGTATTCAATTGATCCTTAGTAAAAAAGTCCTCATTTATATCCTTTTTTTTACCAAAAATAATTAAGTAATCTACCTGATTTTTTATATTTTCATAAATTGTATTTAATTGATTTATAGGAATTTGTGCTATTTTTATTCTGCAATCTACTAATTCTATTAATTCAATCTGAGAATAATCAAATATAAATCCATCTAAATCTCTTTCTCTTATTTGTTCTTTAATCTTATCTAGGGTTAAATAAGTACTATTTCCTAAAAGTTTTACTCCACTAATCCATCCTTTTATTTCAGAATACTTTTTTAAATCAATGAAATTAACCTCATTTTTGTCAAGTTCAAAGGAAATAAAATCTACCAGCATTCCAGCACAATATCTAGCCTCAGATAGGTTAGATATATTCTTAACTAGTATTTTTTTTTTTCCCATAGTTTCATTTTTTCTACAAAAATAACCAACAACCTAAAATACTCTGCTAATGTTTACTAAATTTGTTGGAAATTTTTAAAATAAACGGAGGGCTTTGAACCCTTGCTGTAACGAAAATGAAAAAAAAAGATAGGGTTTTAGTGGCCATGAGTGGCGGAATAGACAGTTCTCTTGCTGCAGTGCTTTTACACGAGCAAGGTTATGAAGTAATTGGAATGACAATGAAAACCTGGGATTATGCTTCTTCGGGTGGCTCAAAGAAAGAAACTGGTTGTTGTAGTTTAGATTCTATAAACGACGCCAGAAACATTGCGGTTGATTTAGGCTTTCCTCATTATATATTAGACATAAGAGCTGAATTTGGAGATTATGTTATTGATCATTTTACGGGGGAATACTTAGAGGGTCGTACACCAAACCCGTGTGTTTTATGCAACACTCATATAAAATGGGATGCATTACTCCGAAGAGCTGATAATCTTGATTGTGATTTTATTGCTACAGGGCATTACGCCAAAATAAGAAAAGAAAATGAACGCTATATAATATCCAAAGGAATAGATGCTGCAAAAGACCAAAGTTATGTACTTTGGGGTGTTTCTCAAGAAAGCTTATCAAGAACAATTTTGCCATTGGGAGGACTTACAAAGTCTCAAATTAGAGCCATGGCAGTCGAAAGAGGATTTTATGATTTAGTAAATAAATCTGAATCTTATGAAATTTGTTTTGTACCTGATAATGATTACAGAGGTTTTTTAAAAAGGCGAGTAGAAGGTTTAGAAGAAAGAGTAAAAGGAGGTAATTTTGTTCTTGAAAATGGGAACATTGTTGGAAAACACGAGGGTTATCCATTTTATACGATTGGGCAAAGAAAAGGTTTGGGTATAGCTTTGGGGTATCCAGTTTTTGTAACTGATATAAAAAAAGATACAAATGAAGTTATTTTAGGTACTGAAGAATACTTATTAAAAAATGGGATGTGGGTAGGAAAACTTAATATCCAAAAGTATGAAAACATACCCATAAATGGATTGCAAACAACCACAAAAGTAAGATACAAAGATCCAGGAGAAAATGCATTTATTAAACAATTGGGGGAAGATAAATTAGAGGTAATTTTCGAAAAATCTGTTTCTGCTATTGCTCCTGGTCAAGCTGCAGTTTTTTATGAAGGTGATGACGTAATAGGAGGGGGATGGATTTTAAAGAACTTTAGAATTTAAAAGGGATATTCACCATTTTCATCTATTGATTTAGTTTTATTATTATCTTCCTTATTTATTTTGCTTTTAAAAGTTTTAAAGCCTAAATCAGTACTTGGGTTTTCAAATTGAGCAATTCCAGTGTGTTGACTAAAAGAAAGATTAGCTATATTCTTCAAATTTTCACCGTTCCCACTGTAATTTCCTAGGTCTGCAAACTTAGTAAATTTACCTATAAATTGCAGTCGAATATTATCTGTAGTTCCTGATCTATTTTTAGCAATAATTAGCTCTCCAACTCCTTCTGTTGAATTGCCTTGTTCATCTTCTGTAATTTTATAGTATTCAGGACGATACAAAAACATAACCATATCTGCATCTTGTTCAATAGAGCCTGATTCTCGTAAATCTGAAAGTTGAGGTCTTTTATCCCCTCCTCTAGTTTCTACAGCTCTACTAAGTTGAGAAAGGGCAATAACAGGAACATCCAGTTCTTTGGCTAAGTTTTTTAAAGATCTTGATATAGATGCAATTTCTTGTTCTCTACTTCCTGCAATTCCCGAACCATCGTCGCCAGTCATTAATTGCAAATAATCGATAATTACCATTTGAATATTATGCTGTGCTTTTAGTCTCCTACATTTTGCTCTTAATTCAAGAATAGAAAGTGCAGGGGTATCATCAATAAATATATTTGACTTAGATAGTTTATCAATTTTGTGGTGTAATTGCTCCCATTCATGGCTATGCATTATGCCTTTTCGCAATTTTTCACTGTCTATTTCCGCTTCAGCAGAAATCATTCTTAACATAAGCTGAGTGGCAGACATTTCTAAAGAAAAAATTGCAATCGGAATTCCATGATCTACTGCTGCATTCCGCATTGAAGAAACTACAAACGCTGTTTTACCCATACCAGGACGGGCAGCTATAATGGTAAGTTCAGTTTTTTGCCATCCTCCAGTAAGCATATCTAAATCTGTAAATCCACTGGGAATGCCCGTTAGACCATTCTTATTGTTTTCTTTTTTATTCTCTAATTCATCGATAGTTAATCGCATTACAGTATTTGCATCCAAATAATTTTTTCTAATATTTTTTTCTGAAATAGTAAAAAAAGATTGTTCGGTTTTATTTAATAGCTCAAATACATCTTTGGATTCTGAAAAGCTTTCTTCTAAAATTTCATTCGCTACCCTTATCATGTCTCTCTTTATGGCAGCTTGAGCTATTGCCATCGCATGATATTCGATATTTGCTGAAGAATTTACTTTACTTCCTAACGATGCAACATATTTTGCCCCACCAGCTCGTTGAATCAATCCAGACTTTCTTAAACTTCTAATAACATTTAATGCATCGATGGTTTCAGAATCACTACTTATTTGAATGATTGAATTAAAAATAATTTGGTGTGCTTCTAAATAAAAACTTGAAGAGACTAATATTTCACTTATTGAATTAAATGCGTCTTTATCTATTAAAATAGCACCCAAAACCGCCTCTTCCATTTCAGGGGTTTGTGGTGCTATTTTGCCTCTTTGCAAGGCTAAATTCTCCTTAGAGATTCCGATATTTATAGTTTCACTCAAAGCCGATTTTAATTCATATTGGTTTTCTGTATACAATATTACTACAATTTTTCTAATACATAAAAACTGTAAATACCATGCTTTTTTGGAAAGCTTTAGAAATCAAATGATTAAATAAATTTAACAAAAATTTTGTGGAAAATTTGCCATTATTGTTAATAAATTTTTCAAATTTGATAAATTTTTAATTAAAATATTCATTTGACAGAAAAAACACTCAAACTTGACCTTTTATCATTAGGTGAATTTCTAGGAATTCAAAATGGAAATATCAAAGAAGTTGCGAAAGCCTACCCTCAAAGCAAAATTATCTCAAGAGGAGATGAAATCCTTTTAAAAGGACCCGATAAGGAAATTGGTGAAATTAGCTTATTATTTGACAACTTAATGGTTCATTTTGAAAAATTTGGTAACCTTTCTCTGGATAATGTAAAGTCCTATTTAAAAGGGAATACTGAAAAGATTGAAGATATCCTTTATGACAAAGATATTATAGTTCATGGAAATAGAGGGTTAATAGTAAAAGCAAGAACTATAAACCAAAAAAGGTTAGTCGAAGCGAATGATACTCATGATATTGTTTTTGCCATTGGGCCTGCAGGAACAGGTAAAACTTATACAGCTGTTGCTTTAGCTGTAAGAGCGTTGAAAGATAAAACTATAAAAAAGATAATTATTACCCGACCTGCTGTAGAAGCAGGAGAAAATTTAGGATTTCTGCCAGGTGATTTAAAAGAAAAAATAGATCCCTATTTGCGACCTATTTATGATGCTTTAGAAGATATGATTGCTCCTGAGAAGCTAAAATCATTTTTAGAAAAAAACACAATTGAAATTGCACCTCTTGCTTATATGAGAGGTAGAACGCTCGATAATGCTTTTATTCTATTAGACGAAGCACAAAATACTACGCCAATGCAAATTAAAATGTTTTTGACAAGAATGGGGCCTAGTTCAAAAATAATTATAACAGGTGATCGTTCTCAAGTAGATTTGCCAAAAAATCAAAAGTCTGGTTTAGAAGATGCAATTATTAAATTGAATAAGATAAAAGGAATAAAGTTTATAGAGTTAGATGGAAGAGATGTGGTTAGGCATCCTTTGGTGATTGAAATATTGGAAGCCTATGAAAAATCAGAACTTTAAGTTTTTTTTATTCTTTTTAATTCCTTTTTTGAGTATAGGTCAAATTCGTTGTGCTATTTCCAATGTTGCTTCTAATTCACTAAAATTGAGACATTCTCGTTTAAATTTTAAAATTCAAGAACATTTTCAAAAAACTCAATTATCTGAAAATTATACAGATGAATTAATAAAAATACCTGTTGTTGTCCATATTATTCACAATAAAGCTAATAATCTAATAGGTGGAGAGGACAATCCCAACATTTCTGATGAACAAATATTTTCACAAATTAGAGTTTTAAATGAAGATTATAGAAGAAAACAAGGTACTTTAGGATTTAATAATTCAGCAGTTGGTTCAGATTTAAATATTGAGTTTTATTTAGCAGAAAAAGATCCAAATGGGAATCCTTCTTCGGGTATTAATCGTGTATTTAATTCTAAGTCCAATTACGATGTTTTCGATGATAATTATTTATTGTCAGGCCTGTCTTATTGGGACTCAAGCAAGTATTTAAATATCTGGGTTACTACCCTTGCGGGAGGATATTTAGGATATGGGGAGTTTCCGGGAGGAGAATTTGATGGTTTAGACACAGAAGATGTCGATGAAAAAATTGACGGTATAATTATTGACCATCGTTCATTTGGAAAAAAAATTGGCACTTCTAAAACGGGAATTTATAGTTTTGGTAGAACCTTATCTCATGAAATTGGGCATTGGTTTGGATTAATTCATACTTGGGGAGATGATTTTTGTGGTGATGATTATTGCACAGACACTCCTTGGACAGAAAAAGGTAACTCAAGTTCATTTTGTCAAGTTACTTTTTCTAAATGTAAAGGAATAAGAACTCTGAATATGATAGAAAATTTCATGGATTATTCTCCTGATTCCTGCATGAACACATTTACAAATGATCAAAAAACTAGAATTCGAGCAATAATAGAAATTAGTAAAAGAAGAAAGAGAATAATAGTAAACTCAAAGTTTAATTTACCAAATTCTGAATCTTTGGCTATTAAAGTTCTTGAAAATCCTACTAATAAAGATTTCCACGAAGTCCAGGTTTTAGTAAAGGGATTTATAAATTATGGATATATTTTATATGATGTTTTGGGAAGACCAATAGGTTCTTATACCTTTCAAGATTCTCCAAGCAGGTTATTGCGTTTTGCTCAAGCAGATATTGGAAAAGGAATTTTTATTCTTAAAGTATTTAATGACCAAGAAGCAGTCACTAAAAAACTCATTTTCCCCTAAATCTTCATTTTTTGGTTATTTTCTATTGTTAAAGATTTTATTAGCGTAAATTTCAAGCTAATATTTGTGTTTTTTCAAGACAATTTGAGGTTAATTTAATCATTTTTATTTTCAGAAAGCGAAATGGAAAGTGCTTGGTAGAGTTCTGAAGTTTTTATGGAAATTACTTCAAATTCTAATACTTCATCTTTGCTATTTTTATTCAAATGCTCCCATTTGTCTCAATTTCTGATTTATAATTATGGCATTACAGGATTTAGAGTGGAGAAATATTTTTAAATATAACCTTTTAGAGAACAAATCACTGATTGTTCCATTAATCACAAAAACGTCCGTATGAAGATTTTTAAGCACTGTTAAATTATTAATAAAAGATAATTAATTTAAAAATTCATGGCGGACGGCCAGTCAGGATTTTTTTTGTGCGTGTTTTTGGCTGAGCTGGCATTCCAGTTGGCCCGACATTCGGATTTTTTTCGAATGATCCGCCGATGCGGAAAATTAAGGCAAACAATAAATTCAGTAAACAGCAATCATTATTTAAAGTTTATAAAATTTAGGGTTTCACTCTAAATCCATAATTATTTTCCAGGTTTTTTCAGAGGGAACAGTGAAAAGAGTATATGTTCTAGCATTTAACCTCTTTTTCTCAAGTGTAAAAACAGTATTAATTGCAATTTCAGTAGCTTCATTTGTACCAGTTCACCATATTTGGTTAAAAGGAACAATTCCTCCAAAAACTAATTATTTTTTCTAAATGGTTGATCATAAGTTAATTTACATATTTATTTCCTTTTGTCACTAAACTGGCAATCATAGTTGAGCTAGATATGCTTTAAGGGTTTACTAGATTATTATGCTTTGCTAAGCTTGCTTTTGATATAAGTAGAATAAAGAGAATAAAAAATAACTTTTGAGTATTAACTTTATAAAAATTCATTAATCCGTATATTTGGGAAACAATTTTTTAATAAAAATAATTAATTGATATTGCATACTTCAAATAAATTTGAATGGGAAAAAATATTAAAGTTAAGCCAAAATTTGATGATATTTTCATGGATTTGGCTATTAACTTAGCACAAAGGTCACATTGTATCAAAGCTCAAGTTGGAGCAGTTTTAGTAAACGAAACAAGAATAATTTCGATAGGTTATAATGGTCCTCCATCTGGTACACATAATTGCGATGAGGATTTTGAGCAAAATGGATGCCCAAGCGATTCTAAAGGAAGTTGCTCTCTGGCTTTACACGCCGAACAAAATGCAATATTATATGCTGCCAAAATTGGAGCAAAAGTGGAGGGCTCAACACTTTATGTTACACTTTCTCCTTGTATTTCTTGTGCAAGAGTTATTTATACAATGAAAATAAAAAAAGTATTTTTTTTGAATTCTTATGCAGAATACAAAGGAATACATTTGGATGAAGGTGTGGAGTTTTTAAGAAAATTTGGAGTTGAAGCGATCAAATATATAAAAAATTGAATTATTTAGCCCATTTATTTCTTTCAGGAGATAATTCCGAAATTATTGTTGGGAATATGCTAGAAGACTATATTACTGGTAATATAGAAAATGTTAGAAATAAGCATCTATCCGCTATGCTTAAATTAGGAATTAAGCTGCATAGAATTATTGATACATTTACAGATTCGCATTTAAATGTCAAAAATTGCAAGGCAATTTTTTATCAAAGATTTGGAAAATATGCCCCGATAATTGTAGACGTGTTATTTGATCACTTTCTCATAAAAAACTGGCATGTTTTTACATCTGAAAAATTCATGCATTTTAGACAAAGAATGTACGAAGCTTTACATACCAATGTCGAAATACAGCCTGAAGCTATGAAAATAATGGCTCAATCCATGATTTTTCATGATTGGTTGAAAAATTATTCTGAAATTTGGGGATTGGAACGAGCTTTTGAAGGATTAAATAAAAAAATAAATAAAGAAAACTTAGATTTAAGATTGTCAATAATAGAGTTTCAAGCTAATTATGAATATTTAGAAGAACAATTTTTAATGTTTTTTAAAGACCTAAAGCAAACTTGTGATGATTTTTTATCTATAAATTTACTAAATGGCAAATAAGTACCAACAAAATATTAATGAATTAAGTGTAAATCAACTTAAACCTGTCTATTTAGTGCACGGCTCAGAAAATTTTTACATAGACCAGTTTGTACAAAAAATTATTGACGTAGCTATTCCTGATTTTGAAAAAGGTTTTAATGAATATATTCTTTATGGAAAAGATATCATATTAGGAGATATTTTAAATTACGCAAGAAAGTTCCCAATGATGGCCGATAGGCAGCTTGTAGTGGTGAAAGAAGCCCATATGATTTCAGACTTAAACAATAAAGAAAGCCTAGCATTAATTGAGTCTTACCTCAAGAATCCTTTACCTTCTACAATTTTGGTTTTAAGTTTTGGTAAATTACAAGACGAACGCAAAACTTGGGTGAAAGCTTTTTCTTCTTTTGGATTAATAATGAACTTCAAGAAAATGTATGATAATGAAGTTCCTGATTTTATTATGAGCCATTGTGCCGCACTTAACTTAAAGATTAGCCCAAAGGCTGTTCAATTATTAACGGAGCATATTGGAAATAATTTGCAAGCTATTCATAATGAAATTGATAAAATTAAAGTAAATCTCAAAACTGATGAGGCAATAGATGCAGGGGCAATTGAACGTTTTGTAGGTATTTCAAAGGATTTTAATATTTTTGAACTACAAAAAGCAATTCAAGATAAAAATGCTAAAAAATGCTATCAGATTATTAAATATTTTGGAGATAATACCAAAGAACACCCTATTCAATCACTTATTGTAACATTATATAATTTTTTCTCTAAAGTTTTACTTTTACACAGTAAAAAAAGCTGTAATGATTCCGAATTAGCACGGATTTTAAGTGTTAATCCATTTTTTTTAAAAGATTATAAAAGAGCCGCTCAAGTATATCCAATTAGTCATATAATGAGAATTATTCAAATACTAAGGATTACTGATCAACGTTCAAAAGGAATAGATTCTGGGTCATTAAATGAATCTGATTTGTATAAAGATCTAATATTTAATATTTTAAACTAAAAAGGCCTTTTTTCTCATTCTTAAAATTGAATTCTCATTGGTGTATTTTTCAAGATTTTTTACTGAAACCCAAGCCAATTGATTACTTTCTTCATTTATTCTCGTTTGTAATGCTGAGTCTAAATCAAATAGAAACCGAATATCAAAATGCTCGTGTTGGGAGATGGTTTTGTTTGAAGGAATTGTATGAATATCTAAATCAAAAATATCGGATTCTAAAGAATCTATTTTTAAACCAGTTTCCTCATAAACTTCTTTTATAGCAACTTTCAAAACATTTTCTTCTCCATCACAATGTCCGCCAGGTTGCAACCATTTATTTAATTTTTTGTGATGAAGTAATAATATTTTTTCATTTTTCTTATCGACAATAAAAGCAGAGGCTGTTATATGTCCAATTTCTAAACTTCTTTCAAAACAGTTTTTGTGAGTAGCAATAAAATTTATAAATCGATATTTAAACACCTCATCTTCTTTAGATAATATTTTATAGTTGGATATACTTTGAATCAATTTTCCTCTATTCATGAAAAAATATTTTATTCTTTGTCTATTCCCAAATTGCAATTCCGTTTGGTTTTTTACTGGTAAAAAATTTCTTTGTGATGTTGAAACTAGTGCAGTCAATTATCTGGATTGAATTTGCTTTTTGGTTTGCTACTATTGCAGTTTTAAAATTATTAAAAAATGAAATATGATGTGGGTCTTCTTCTGTATTTATTTTATTTTTTAACTCCCAAACTCCTTTATTTTGAGTATAAATAGCAATTTGATTAAGGCTTTTAGCGCATACCCAAATCTCATTTTTTAGTTTATTGAAAACAATATGCCCAGGTACAAATGGAAAATCAATAAAATCGATAACTAATAATTTATTTAGATCTACAATGTTCAAAGATTTTTGATTTGAATTTTCGATAAACACAGAATTTTCATCAAAACCGGGCCAAACATTAGATGGGAGTGGATCTACTTTTATTTCTTTTATAACTTTTTTTTCTGATTTGTGAATAACCGTTAAAAATGAGCTTTCACTTGATGCAACTAGTGCCAAAGATCCTTCTTTTGCAAAAATAATTTCACTAGGATCTGCACCCACAGGTATTTCATTTAACAAAACACCACTTTTTGAGTCATAAACTAGGACTTTACCAGAATGAGAGTGGGTGGCTGTCCAAATTTCTTTGTTGTCCTCAGTAATAATTACATTATTGCTAGAAAAAGGAATTTCTATTTCTTTTGTTATTTTGGCATCACTGGTATTCAAAAGTAAAGCTTTACCTTTTCCGTTATAAGCATGTATACCTGTGTGGCCGTTAGAAAAATCATAACCAGAATTTGCTACGGATAATATTGTTTTGTCTTTAGAAATATAAATATGATGAGAGAAGCTTTCTCCTTGATTATCAATGTATATTGGTTCAGAAATTGTTAATTTATTTAAATCTAATACGGAAATACTGTTGTCTCCTCCATTAATAATAAATGCTGAGTTTTTATTAAAACTTGGGATTAATTCAATGTCTTTTCCGCATGAAACTAATAGAAAAATTAAGGAAATAATTCGCATAAAAAAAACGCTACTTTAATTATAAACAACGTTTTATTATTTATTTTATGTAATTTAAAAATATTTATTTTGTAAAAATAAAATTTACAAAAGTAGAAATTGAAGAAAAAATTATAGAAAAGCAATTTCTTAAATAACTAGGTTGTACTTTTTCTTCCAATACCGCTATATTTTTACATAATTCATAGGTGAATTGGAATCTTTTAATGTCAGATTTAGATTTAATAAATAGGTAATCAGAACCTTTATTTTTCGAAATAGATACTGGATGCCTTTCAACCAATCCAACACTTGTTAAAGAGATGCTTGCAAAACTTAAAATAAAAACAAAAAGTAATTTTTTCATTTCTTGTAATTTTTCACAAATTTAAAAATAATTTATTTAAAAATTAAGAATTTTAACTAATTATTCCTACCATTTCTTCTGGTTTTACCCATAGGTCAAACTCTGCTGCAGTTAAGTAACCTAAACTTATAGCAGTTTCTTTCAAGGTACTTCCATTTTTATGTGCAGTTTGGGCAATCTCTGCAGCTTTATAATAACCAATTTTGGTATTTAATGCCGTAACTAGCATTAGTGAATTATTGACATTTTTCTTGATATTTTCGTATAATGGAAGAATTCCAATTGCACATTTATCATTAAAAGAAACACAAACATCGCCAATTAATCTAGCTGAATGTAAAAAATTATAAATCATCATTGGCTTAAACACATTTAATTCAAAATGACCGTTTGAACCTCCAATTCCAATAGCCACATCATTTCCCATTACTTGTGCAGCTACCATTGTCATCGCTTCACATTGAGTAGGATTAACTTTTCCAGGCATAATTGATGAACCAGGTTCATTGTCAGGGATATATAATTCACCAATTCCAGAGCGCGGACCTGAAGATAACATTCTTATATCATTTGCTATCTTCATCATACTTACGGCAATAGTTTTCAAAGCTCCGTGAGATTCAACTATAGCATCATGGGCGGCCAATGCCTCAAATTTATTTTCTGCTGTTTTAAAAGGAATACCTGTTAAGTTCGCAATATGCTTTGCCACGTTGATATCGTATCCTTCAGGTGTATTTATTCCAGTTCCTACTGCAGTACCACCTAAAGCCAGTTCAGAAAGATGTTCTAAAGTATTTTTTATAGCTTTTAAGCCGTGATTTAATTGGGAAGTATAACCAGAAAACTCTTGTCCTATAGTTAAAGGAGTTGCATCCATAAAGTGAGTGCGTCCTATTTTTACTACATCCATAAACTCTTTAGATTTAGCTGATAAAGTATCTCTCAACTTTTCAATGCCAGGAATAGTAGTTTCCATTAACATTTTATAGGCCGCAATATGCATTGCAGTAGGAAATGTATCATTAGAGGACTGAGATTTATTTACATCATCGTTTGGATGAATATATTTTTGTTTATCATTCAGATGTCCTCCTTTCAAAACATGGGCTCTATAAGCAATAACTTCGTTACAATTCATATTAGACTGTGTTCCTGATCCTGTTTGCCAAACGACTAAAGGAAACTGGTCATTCAATTTGCCCTCTAAAATTTCATCACAAACTACTCCAATAAGTTTAGTTTTTTCGGGATCAATTACTCCAGCGTCTAAATTAGCTAAAGCGGCTGCTTTTTTTAGATAAGCAAATGCTCCAATAATTTCCTTCGGCATTTTATTAATATCTTGGGCAATTTGAAAGTTTTCTATAGATCTTTGAGTTTGGGCACCCCAATATACATGAGAAGGCACTTGAACTTCACCCATAGTATCTTTTTCTATTCTGTATTCCATACTTTATTTTTTTAGCAAATTTAAATTTGAAAACCTTAAAATTCAAGTTCCAATTTACAGTAATCTTAATTAATTGGTTTCTATTTTAGTTTTATTGTCATTGAAAAACAAAATAAATAATACTAAGACAACCGCTGAAATGGCCGCTGGAACCATCCAAACATTTCTCCAATTATGGCTGACTAATAATGTAGCTATGCCATTAACATCAATTATGCTTTTGGTAGAATACTTATCTAAAACCAGACCTGATATTTTTGAACCAATTCCCATACCAATTCCATAAGTAGCTAAAGTAATTAATCCTTGTGCAGAATTTTTAATTTTTTCGCCGGCCTTGAGGTCAGTATAAATTTGGCCAGTTACAAAAAAGAAATCATAACAAATTCCATGAAGTACAATGGCTAAGTATAGAATCCATTCTGAGCTTAATCCATCACCATACCCGAAGCAAATAAACCGAGTGATCCAAGCAACTAATCCTACGATTAGCATCTTTTTTATTCCAAATTTTTGCAAAGCAAATGGTATTAATAGCATAAATAATACTTCCGAAGCTTGCCCAATTGACATCTTGTTTTCTACATTGGTCATATTTGATTCGGTTAAAGAGAGATTGGCATGGGCATAATAAAATGCTAATGGAATACAAACTAAAACCGATGAAACAAAGAAAATTAGAAAAGAGCGGTCTTTAAATAGCACAAAAGCATCAGTACCAAGTATTTGAGAGAAGCTGCTTTGTCCTTTTGCTTTAGGTGGAGTATCTGGAAGTGTAAAAGAGAATAATCCCCAAGCTATTGAAGTAAACATAGCAAACTGGAAAATTGTAACCTTGTCTCCAAAATTGTAATAGCCAATTATGTTTGTAACAACTATCCAAGCTATAGTTCCTAAAACACGAATTGCAGGAAATTCTTTTCCTGGATCTTTCATTTGCCCCATTGCAATAGAACTAGATAAAGCCAAATTAGGAGCAAAAGTCAAAGTATAAGCCAATATATACCAAAAGAAAGTTTCTGAACTTTGATTTTGAATTAAAAAATAAAGTATAACTGCTCCTAATAAATTAAGGACACCCATTACTTTTTGAGCAGAGAAAAAACGATCTGCAATCATTCCTACAAAAAATGGAGCAAATATTGAAGCCAAAGAAAATGTAGTATATGCACTTCCAATTTGATCTCCAGTTGCATGTAACGTGGTAAAAAGATATTTACCCATTTGTCCATACCAAGCTCCCCAGGTAAAAAACATCAAAAACATCATTAACATCAATTGAATTTTTACTCTTAAGTTCATATATATTTAGGTTTTATTTTAATTAGTTTCACAAACTAAATCATTTTTTTGTGCTAACAAAAGGCTTTAAACATTAATTTATTCCATAATTTTGTAAAATGAGATACATTATCGAAATTTCATATATTGGAACTAATTATCATGGCTGGCAAATACAACCCAATGGAAATAGTATTCAAGAAGAATTACAGAAAGCATTAAGTACAATATTAGGCGAAAGAATTTCCATTAATGGAAGCAGCCGTACAGATACTGGAGTTCATGCTAGGCAACAGTATGCTCATTTTGATATTTCTGATTCTTTACAGAATATTGAAAAACTTATAACAAGAATAAATAAATTTTTGCCCAAGGATATTGCAATTTTAAATTTTTATAAAGTTTTTTCTTTTTGCCATTCCAGATTCGATGCGGAAAGTAGAAAATATGTTTACCGAATTTCAAGAATAAAAGACCCTTTTAATTTTGCGATTTCCGCCACTTATTTTCATAAACTCGACCTTCATTTAATGAATAGTGCATCAAAATTATTACTAAATCATCAAGATTTTCAATGTTTTTCCAAAGTAAAGACTGAAGTTAAGACTTTTTTGTGCAAAATAGAAGAGGCATATTGGATTGAAAATAATGGAAAAATTGAGTTTCATATTAAAGCAAATCGTTTTCTTAGAGGAATGGTAAGAGCCGTTGTAGGTAGCCTTTTAGATGTAGGCCTTGGTAAGAAAAATTACTTTGATTTTGAAGAAATTATCCTTTCAAAAAATCGTAATAACGCAGGAATGGCAGCAAAAGCCGAAGGTTTGACCTTAGAAGAGGTAAACTATCCAAATGGGTATTTGGAAAATTTTTTTGAAATAAAAAAAGCAGAAAGTGGAGATATTGAAGAGATAAAAGCCTTGTTTCTTGAATATGAAAAGTTTTTGGGTATTTCTCTATGTTTTCAGAATTTTGAAAAAGAATTAAACTCTTTGCCAGACCCATATAATGAACCCAATGGAAGCATATTAATTGCAAAAATTAAGAAAGAAATTGTTGGTGTGGTTGCTTTAAAACAATTGGATGAGAAAAACTGTGAAATGAAAAGACTTTATGTAAAACCTGATTTTCATGGTTTCGGTATTGGTAAAGCTTTAGCAATTGAGATTTTAAAAATAGCCAAAGAAAAAAAATATTATTCTATGAAATTAGACACCTTAGAAAGACTTTCCTCGGCAGTTTTTTTATATAAAATTTTAGAATTTATTGAAACAAAGCCTTATAATTTTAATCCAGAAATGGATATTTTGTATTTTGAAAAGAAATTATGATAGAAACTAAAATTGGGAAAGACGTAGAATTGGCTAAAAAAATCCTGAAATCTGGAAGATTAGTGGCCATTCCAACTGAAACCGTATATGGTTTAGCTGCAAATGCTTTAGATCAAAATGCTGTAAGTAGGATTTTTGAAGCAAAAAATAGACCTACATTTGATCCTCTTATTATTCATGTGGGTGGATTGGAAGAATTTACTAAATATACAAAAAATATTTCAAAAGAAATATTAGAAATTGCAATTAAATTTTGTCCAGGACCATTAACTTTTTTAATAGAAAAGCAATCAATTATACCAGATTTGGTTACTTCAGGTCTTCCAAAAGTTGCAATTAGAATTCCAAATCACCCACTTAGTTTATCTTTATTAAAAACGATAGATTTTCCACTTGCAGCCCCTAGTGCAAATCCTTTTGGTTATGTTTCTCCCACAAATGCCTTCCATGTTTATGATCAATTACAAAATAAGGTAGATTATATCTTGGATGGGGGGCAATGCGAAGTCGGATTAGAATCTACAATAATTGGATTTGAAAAACACAAATTGGTGGTATATAGAAAAGGTGGATTGTCAATAGAGTCGATTAAAGAAGTATTTAATGGTGAAATAGAAATAAAGAATCATTCTAATTCTCATCCCCAAGCACCCGGAATGCTTAAAAAACATTATGCTCCCAATAAAAAAATAATTGTTTTTAGCCGTTCCCATGAAATTAAAGGTGATATTTCAAAAATTGGATATCTAGGATTTAATTGCTGCCTAGCTGAATTGCCTTTAGAAAATCAATTTATATTATCCCATGATTCCAATTTAAAAGAAGCAGCAAACCGTCTTTTTTTGGGCTTAAGATGGTTAGATTCTTTAGAAATTGATATAGTATATGTTGAAATGTTGCCAGAAATTGGATTAGGAATAGCTATAAATGATCGATTAAGACGAGCATCTGCAGAAGATTAATCTTCTATTAAATTAATTTCAACTCTTCTGTTTTTCGTTTTATTTTCTTCAGTATCGTTAGTGGCAAGTGGCTCTCTTGCTCCCTTTCCGAAAGTTGTTATTCGGTCCATTGAAACACCTTTATTGAATAAATAATTTGCCACCAATTTTGCCCTGAATTCTGAAAGCCTAATATTTAATCTTGGATCAGTTCCTTCATTATCTGTGTGCCCAGTTATTTCTATAGTATATTTAGAATTTTCTATTAATATTTTAGCTAAATCATTCAGTTGTTGTTCAGATCCAACTATAATTACTGGACTGCTTTTTTCAAAAATAACTTTATCTACATTATATTTAGTAGTTTTTCTATCTTCATTCTTATGTACTACTTTAACTTTAGAATCAATTAATAGCTCAGATTTTTTAATTAATTGTTCTTTAGGCTTATCAGTAATGTTTTTTTGAATAAGGGTTTCAATTTCTTCTTTTTTTACTGTCTTTTCTATTTCTTTCTTTTTTCTTTTAATAGCAATCAATAATTCCATAGTTTCAGGATTTACCTGTTTTAAAAATAGACTACTTGATTGCTTTTCAAAATCTACAATATCAATTTCTAATAAATAATTGGCAGTTGGTTTTAAAGAGATGGAAAATCCATTTTTGCTTAAGTCAAATTCAATATTCTGAGAAACATCGGTTTGTTTCTCGATTAATTTAATCTTTGCATTATTTATGTCTTTTTCGGTCAGTTTGGAATTCAACTTAACAAGAACTTCATAATTTTCTTTCAAAAGTGATAATTTAAATTCTTTGTTTGGAGCTTCAGATCTATTTAAATTTATTTCTTTTTCAAAATAACCAATTGATTTAAGAGCTATTTTATATTCATTTGTATTAGAAAGCATTCCTCTCTTTTTTCCTGATATTTCTTGCATTTCTATTTCTTTATTACTCGAAAATAGCTTTAAATCTGATTGTATTTCTTTTTTGGTAAAGCTGTCAATTACTGAAAAGGTATAAGGTAGTATTTCTGCAGGAGATAATGAAATAATAATATTTTTATTAGCTTTTTGTAAATCTTCTTTTATTAAATTATAGCCTTTTGCAGAGGCCTCCAAGGAATAAGATAATGTCATATTTATATTTTTAGCGGTAAATTGAGATGTAGTTGGATCAAAATTTACTGGAATAGGCTTTCCCTCTAAATCAAAAATTCTTAACCTTGGTTCTTTTAATGGAATTTTGGTTTGTTCATCTACAATTTTAAACTCAAACTTTTCAAGAATAATGGCTTGCTTCTTTTTTAAAAAAACCTTAATGGATTTATCCATTTCAATATTGGCAGTATAATCGTAATAATCTAGAGCGGTAACTTCAAAAAAGTGTTTTTTTCCACCTTCTAAGGTTACTGTTTTTTGATTTTTTGATAATTTTCCTAATATCTCTTTAGATTGATCGTTGAAAATTTTAATTACAGCATTATTGATTGGGTTTTTATTCACAAAATCAAAGACATTTATCTCAAAATCATTAGAACCTTTGCTTATTCTAAGTGTAAAAAAAGTGTTTCCTCCATCCAATTTCGTAACTTTAATATTTCCAGATTTATTAATATATCCGTTTGCTTTTGAAGAAAAAGTATAGGTTCCAATTTCTTTAGGAAAAAACTTAATGGTCTCTTTATCTGAAGTTTTTATTTTTGTTTTTTTTAGGCTTGGAGCAAGGACTTCCACATCAATGGCAATTCTTTTATTTTCTATTTCATCAAAAACATCGACAGCTACGCTTGAATTAGGAATAAGTCCAAATTTCAATAATTTACCTTCCATTTTGAAAGATTCTTTTAAGTTTGTAAATCCTTCTGCTTTTATTTCTAATAAATAGGCTTCATTTTTATTGCCATTAAAACTAACTTTTCCATTTAAAATTTTTCCTTCAAAAATTATTTGATTGGTGGTTTCATGGGTGACTAAAAGATTTCCCATTTTTAGAATGCTATTCGTGGATTTATCTAAAACCTCAATATGCTGTTTTATTCGATTCTTGGTTAGTTTAATAACAAAAAGTTCATTTGGTTTATTTGTACTTAAATCTAAATCAATTTCTTTAGTGTCATTCAAATATCCATTTGCAGTAGAATTAATTTTGTATTTGCCATTTAAATCGAACAGATAAGTAAATTCGGGCTTTATAGAGGTAATTTTTCCGCCAGATTTTTTAGAGAAGAAAATAATTTCTAATTCAGATTCAATTAATTCATTTGTTTCACCATCAATTGTGGAAATTGAAATACTTCCAGATGATTTAGGCCTTAATCTCAGTTCTATTACATCTTCCAAATTAATGTTTTCAGCTAACAGATGCTTCTCTTCGGAATAAAAGCCTGTTGCATTTACCTTAATAGTGATTTTTTGATTAGTTGTTATTTGGTATTTTAGCTCATTTTTAATTAAAGTAGGCTTAATTATTTTGGAATCAATGTCATTCAACACAATTATTTCACTTTTCTTTATAGGAACTCCATCTATATCATTAATAGCAACAATAGAAAATAATATGGCATCTTTTTGTGCAAAAACTAATAATGGAAATGCAACTAAAATAGCTGAAATAAACAGATTGATATATAATTTTTTAAACATCGAAAATTAAAAACATTTGTATATTTGTTGAAAAAGAACGTATTCTTTTCTTAATAAATTTCGTTTAATGATATTTCAATCAAATTTTTTGCCATGTTTTGATTTTATGGCTTCTATTCTTGAAGAGAATGAAATAAAAATTAATATTTCAGATCAATATCGGAAACAATCCTATCGAAACAGAGCTTATATCTTAGGCCCAAATACTATTGATGCACTTATCATACCAATAATTAAAAGTGCTAATAACACAGAGATCAAAAATATAAAAATTGAATATAAAGAGGAATGGCAAAAAATACATTGGAAAAAAATTACAAATTCTTATAATAAAAGCCCATATTTTGAATATTATGATTATTTAGTTAAACCAATATTTGAAAAAAAAGTAGTATATTTAATTGACTTTAATTTTCAATGTCTGACATTATGTCTAAAAATGTTGAATATTAATAAGACAATTTGTCAAGGTGAATATTCATATTTTGAGAATTATAATCAATTTATTAGTTTTAATGCTAAGAATAGATTAGAAAATAAAATTTTTATTGTGCCAATTTCGTATAATCAAAATTTTGGCAACAATTTTGAAGAAAACTTAAGTATCCTAGATTTAATTTTCAATAAAGGACCTGAAAGTTTAAGTATTTTAAAATCTTCGAGAAAGATAAATGTTTTAAATTGAACATAGTAAATAAAAGAAGTGTTATTAACTCAATAAAAAAAGGAGATTAAATGGAACCCAAATATTCACAAAGAGTTAAAGAAGTGATTACTCTTGCTAGAGAAGAGGCATTGAGGCTTGGGCATGATTATATTGGTACTGAACATCTTATCTTAGGAATGATAAGAGAAGGTGAAGGCTTGGGTCTTGAATTAATTCAAAAGGCAGGTTTAAATCCTGAGGAATTAAGAACATCAATAGAGAATTCTACCCGAGGGACCGCTACCAATACCATAAAAAATCTGTCAAACATACCTCTTACCCGTCAATCAGAAAAAGTTTTAAAAATTACTCATTTGGAAGCTAAGATTTTCAAATCGGAAGTAATTGGTACAGAACATCTACTTTTAGCGGTTTTAAGAGATGATGACAATCTTGGTTGTCAAATTTTAAACAGATACAAGATTAATTATAAATTGATAAAAGAAATGTTGGAATATCAACTATCTGGACAAGAACCAACAATGGAACGTCCTGATACTGACGATGAAGATAAGGCTTTCGGAGGCGGAGGAGGAACCTTTCAACAAAGAAGTGATGCGAAATCTGGAGAAAAATCAAAAACTCCAATTTTAGATAATTTTGGCAGAGATCTTACCAAAATGGCGGAGATTGGAAAATTAGACCCAATTGTTGGTAGAGAAAAAGAGATAGAGCGTGTTGCTCAAATACTGTCTAGAAGGAAAAAGAATAATCCTATACTCATTGGTGAACCCGGGGTTGGAAAAACTGCCATCGCTGAGGGTTTAGCGTTAAGAATAGTTCAGAAGAAAGTTTCTAGGGTGCTTTTTGGAAAACGTGTTGTTACTTTAGATTTGGCTTCATTAGTGGCTGGTACAAAATATAGAGGTCAATTTGAGGAAAGAATGAAAGCTGTAATGCTTGAAATTGAAAAAAATCCTCAAGTTGTTTTATTTATTGATGAAATTCATACTATTGTTGGTGCTGGTGGGGCCTCAGGTTCATTAGATGCTTCAAACATGTTTAAGCCAGCATTAGCTCGAGGGGACATTCAATGTATTGGTGCCACCACTTTGGATGAATATCGTCAATATATTGAGAAAGATGGTGCATTAGCAAGACGTTTTCAAATGGTTTTGGTAGAGGCCACTTCAGTAGAAGAAACTATTGAAATTCTAAATAATATCAAGAATAAATATGAAGATCATCATAATGTAATTTATTCAGATGAAGCTATAGAATCGGCTGTAAAATATTCAGAAAGATATATCACAGATAGGTTTTTACCTGACAAAGCTATTGATGTAATAGACGAAGTAGGAGCAAGAGTTCATATTAAAAATATTAATGTACCTCAAGAAGTTCTTGATTTAGAAGAGGCTGTGGAAGAAATTAAAATTGAAAAGAATAAGGTCGTAAAAAGTCAAAGGTATGAAGAGGCTGCTCAGCTACGAGATAGAGAGAAAAAGCTCTTAGAACAATTAGAGAATGCTAAGCATGCCTGGGAGGAAGAAAGTAAAAATCTTAGACATACGGTTACTGAAGACAATGTAGCCGAAGTAATTGCTATGATGACCGGAATTCCAGTTAGAAAAGTTAATATTAGCGAAGGGGTAAAAATCTTGAAAATGGGCGACACCCTGAAAGGCAGGATTGTCGGTCAGGATGCTGCAGTTCAGAAATTAGTAAAAGCCATTCAAAGAACAAGAGTAGGGCTAAAGGATCCTAAAAAGCCTATTGGCTCTTTTATTTTTTTAGGTCCTACGGGTGTTGGTAAAACTGAATTAGCAAAAGCACTAACTGATTATTTATTTGAAAAAGAGGACGCGTTGATTCGAATAGATATGAGTGAATATATGGAAAAATTCAGTATCTCAAGACTTATTGGAGCTCCTCCAGGTTATGTTGGTTATGAGGAAGGTGGTCAACTTACTGAAAAAGTTAGAAGAAAACCTTATTCGGTAATTCTTCTAGATGAAATTGAGAAAGCACATCCTGATGTATTCAATATTCTATTACAAGTATTTGACGAAGGTCAATTGACGGATAGTTTAGGAAGAAGAGTTGATTTTAGAAATACTATTATTATAATGACTTCCAACATTGGTGCGCGCGATTTGAAAGATTTTGGTGCTGGAATTGGGTTTGCTACCAAATCTAGAATTGATAATCAAGACGAAATGGTTAAATCAACAATTCAAAATGCTTTGAAAAAAACATTTTCACCTGAGTTTTTGAATAGATTAGATGATGTAATTGTATTTAATTCATTAACAAGAGAAGATATTCATAATATTATTGATATTTCTTTGGGTAAATTGTTAAAAAGAATCGCCAATATTGGTTACAACTTAGAGCTTACCGAAAAAGCTAAAGATTTTCTAGCTGAAAAAGGGTATGATCAGCAATATGGTGCAAGGCCACTTAATAGGGCAATTCAAAAGTTTGTTGAAGATCCTTTAGCAGAGGAAATTTTGGGTGGATCACTAACAGAAGGAGATACTATTTTAGTAGATTATGCGGGGGAAGGAGAAGAGCTAAGTTTTGGGAAAAAAGCCAAAGAAGAAGTGATTGAAAGTTGAAACATTAATTAATAAAAAGAAAAGCACGATACTGTCTCGTGCTTTTTTTATGCCTTTTAATTGCTAAATTTGAATAATTTATTTTGATTTAACAATCCCCGTTTAAAAAATATCCTATGAAAAAACTGCTCCTTTTACTTTTAATTAATTTTTCAGTTTTTAGCCAGAATCTATTATTATCTCCCCAAGTAGAGATTTCACTATTGACTATTTCTCCTGGAAAAGAGCTATATTCAACTTTTGGCCATAGTGCTATTCGGATAAAGGATGTTCAAACTGGAATGGATAAAAACTATAATTATGGTACTTTTGATTTTAATGCTTCCAATTTTTACTTAAAATTTTTAAGAGGAAAGCTTCCATATCTTATTTCTGCCCATGATTTTTATTTAGAAATGGAATATTGGGCCTACAGAGAAAACAGAAAAGTAATGGAACAAAAGTTAAATTTAAGTCAAAATCAAAAACAAAGAATATTTGATTTTCTTGAGAATAACCTTTTGCCTGAAAATAAAGAATATTCCTATAAATTTTTTACTGACAATTGTTCAACTAGAATACGAGATGTCTTTCAATATGCTTGTGGCGATAGCCTAATTTTTGATGTTGGCTTGCATCCTGATAGTACATATAGACAATGGATTGATAAATATGCAAAAAACAATAATAAGCTTTGGGCTGACTTTGCTATGGATTTGGCAATTGGAATTCCTTCGGATCAGGTGACTGGTTGGAGTAATGCGATGTATATTCCAAACAATCTTGCCGATGCCTTTAGTCATGCTAAAATTATAAATCAAGAGGGAACTTCAGATTTTGTAATTAGTGAAACTGCCTTGAATGAAATTAAGAAAACGGAAGTTATAAGTGAATTTTCTCCTGTTTTGTTTTTTTCAATAGTATTAATTATAGTATTGTTCACCACTATTCTTCAATATAAAAAATCGAATTCATCTTTAATATTTGATAAATTATTTTTTACAATTTTGGGTTTGGCTGGTTGGATTTTGTTTTTACTTTGGTTTTTTACCGACCATGGAGTTACTACATTAAATCTAAATCTTGTTTGGGCTTTACCACTTTTGTTTCCTTTGTTTTTATTAAAGAATAAAATGCCAAAAGTGTTTAAATATTTGATTTTGATATATGGCTTAATAAATATTTTTCTTTTGATATTTATTAAATTCTTACCCCAGGAAATAAATCCTGCAATTATTCCAGTATTACTTATAATCATATTAAGAATTACATTTATTTTAAAAACTATCAAATGAACTTAAAAGAGATTTGTGAGGACATGAAAAGTACAGCCGTTTTAGCAGGCAATTTTATTGAAAAAGAATCACAACGATTTAAAACAAATCAAATAGAATATAAAGACGTAAATAATGTGGTTTCTTATGTAGATAAACAAGCGGAACAGATTATAGTAGAAAGTTTACGAAGAATTATTCCGGATGTAGGTTTTATTACAGAAGAAGGTACTGCCAGTTCAGAAGATTTAGAAGGATTAAACTGGATAATTGATCCACTGGACGGCACCGCGAATTTTGTTCATGGTTTGCCTAATTATTCAGTAAGTTTAGCCCTTGCAAGAGGTAAAGATGTTTTAATAGGGATTGTTTATCATATTACTTTAAAAGATTTATTTTGGGCAATAAAAGGAGAGGGAGCTTTTAAAAACGAGGAAAAAATTCACGTTTCTTCTGCTAAAACCATCAAAGAAAGCTTGTTTGCTGTGGGTTTTCCATATTACAAATTTGATAATATGGACAAATATCTTTTGATTCTAGAATCCTTGATGCAAAAAACCCATGGTCTTCGTAGATTTGGATCCGCAGCAATAGATTTAGCTTATGTGGCATGTGGTTATTTTGATGGCTTTTTTGAATATAATCTCAATTCATGGGATATGGCTGCAGGGGTTTTATTAGTGAAAGAAGCAGGAGGAATTGTAACCGACTTTTCGGGGGGAGATAATTATCTGTTTGGAGGGGATATTATTGCTGGTAGTAAAGTGCAATCCGAACTATTACAGGAAATTCAGCGTTTTTGGAATTAAAGTAAAACAAAAATATATGGAGCATTTACAATATCCTATTGGTAAATTTAATAAAGATAAAACTTATACTTTAGTGGAAAATACAATATCTAAAGAGTATTTCGGAGCTTTTCCCGACTTTTTAATAGCATTAACCGAAAATTTATCGACTGAAGATTTGTCTAAAACCTATCGATCAGAAGGTTGGAATATTAGGCAGATAGTTCACCATATTGCAGATTCCCATTTAAATATGTACGTCCGATTTAAATGGGCTTTAACAGAAGAGAATCCCACAATAAAAGGTTATAATGAGGCTGATTGGGCTGAATTGTCGGATTCTAAAATGCCAATTCAAGCTTCTTTAGAAATTATAAAAGGATTGCATCAAAGGATAGTGAATCTAATTGAAAATATGAAATCGGAGGACTTTGACAGGAGCTACTTTCATGCTGGATATCAAAGAGTTTATCTTCTAAAAACCGTTATTCCTTTATATGAATGGCACTCTAAACATCATTTGGAACACATCAAAATTGCTTTAAATTCTTAATAAGATGCTTGAAAATATTTTAATTTTAATTTTATTTGGTAGTGCGGTTTGGTATATTAGCCGAATAATCTATAAGTCGATAATTGGTAAAAAAACTTGTGCAAGCAATTGCAATGGAGGATGCAATAAAAGTTTTGAAATTCCTATTGATCAAAAGTAGCCTCCTTTATCATTTCTTCTGATAAATTTTTCCCTAAATAAAGGTCGATTATATAATGTATCAAATAAACAATGGGTGTCATTAATATTGCAATTGCAAATTTGTAAATATAATTTATTGAACCCACTGCAAAAATTTGCTTCAATTCCCAATTTCCAAAAACATAGAAAGCAATAAAAATAACTATAAAACTATCTATTAACTGTGAGAACAAAGTAGAACCTGTAGCCCTTAACCAAATGTGTTTGTTTCCAGTTGCCCTTCTAATTTTTTGAAATAACAAAGCATCTAACACTTGGCCTATCATAAAGGCGGTGATGCTTCCTATAATTATACCCATTCCTTGCCTTAATATTATTCGAAAGGCCTCATTTATATTTAAATAATTACCTTGGCCATCGATTTTATTTATTTCTAACCAAAAATTAGCCGGAGGAAGTGCCGAGGCTCCGTACAAAATAAAAAAACTATATGCTATTAAAGCAGTAGTTAAATATGATATTTTTTTAACACCCCTAACGCCAAAATACTCATTAATTATGTCAGAAATTATAAAAACAATAGGCCAGTTTAATACACCAGCCGACATATTAAAATCTAATTTAAAGCCTAAAATACTAATTTGAGCCGGATTTATACCGAAGGTGTTTTCAATAGAGAATATTTTAGCTCCAATAATTTCTGCTAATATGGCATTTGTTAAAAATATACCACAAAGAACTAAAAATAAAGACTGCTTTTTAGAAAAAATCATTGTCAATTTAGATTGATTTAAAACTATTTTTCCAACAAATAAGATTGAAAAAACTTGAATATCTCAAATTTTAAAAATTATAAATTTTAGAATCAACTTTATACTAAACGTTAATTGAGAAAACTTTAGTTTAATATTCTACCATCTAATAATTCAATTTTTCGATCGGATCGCTCAGCTAATGCGGGATTGTGAGTAACTATAACAAATGAACATCCTAATTTGTTACGGAGGTCAAAAAATAATTCATGTAATTCTTCTGCGTTTTTAGTGTCTAAATTTCCGCTAGGTTCGTCGGCGAAAACAAAAGATGGAGTATTTATAAGTGCCCTTGCAACTGCAATTCTTTGTTGTTCTCCACCCGACATTTCAGAAGGAAGATGTGATGCCCTATGGCTAATTTTTAAAGTTTCTAAGAGTTCCATGGCTTTTTCATGGGTTTGTTTTTTGTCCTTTTTACCTACCCAAGCAGGTAAACATACATTTTCCAAAGCAGTTAGCTCAGCCATAAGATTATGAAATTGAAAAACAAAACCTATTTTTTCATTTCTAGTTTTGGCCAAATTTTTTGCATTTAAGCTATTCAACTCAATTTTGTCCAAAAAAACCTTTCCAGAATCAGCCTTGTCAAGTGTACCTAGAATATGCAAAAGCGTACTTTTCCCGGCTCCTGAGGCCCCCACTATGGAAACTATTTCAGAACCGGTTATTTTCAGACTTATATCCTTTAATACTTCAATAGAGCCGTATTTTTTGCTAATTTTTATTGCTTCCAACATAAAAAATATCTTTTTTGATAGGTTGTTTAAATATAAAATTACATTAATTATTTTTATAAAACCTAATAATTTGCTAATTTGGCAAAAAATTAGAAAAGTTCAATTTTTATTTTGTAAACATATGAATATTCACGAGTATCAGGGGAAGGAGATTTTAGCAAAATATGGTGTAAAAGTCCAAAGAGGAATTGTTGCCGACACGGTGGAGCTAGCAGAGGCTGCCTATAAAGAAATGGTTGCTTTGACCAATTCTAAATTTACGGTTGTGAAATCGCAAATTCATGCTGGTGGAAGAGGAAAAGGAAAAATTGTCGGTACTGAGCAAAGAGGTGTTCAATTGGCAAAGTCTGTTGAAGATCTGAAAGCGATTGCTAAAAACTTGTTAGGAAATACTTTAGTAACAATCCAGACAGGGGAAGAAGGAAAAGTCGTGAATAAAATTTTGATTGCAGAAGATGTGTATTATCCTGGCGACTCTGAGCCCAAAGAATTGTATGTTTCCATATTATTGGATAGAGAAAAAGCTTGTAATGTAATTATGGCTTCTACGGAAGGCGGAATGGACATCGAAGAAGTGGCAGAACATACTCCAGAAAAGATAATTAAAGAGTGGATAGATCCAAGAGTAGGATTGCAAGGCTTTCAAGCTAGAAAAGTTGCTTATAAATTGGGTTTAAAAGGTGTAGCCAATAAAGAAATGGTTGCTTTTTTAATGGCCCTATACAAAGCTTACGATGATACCGATTCGTCTATGTTTGAAATAAACCCAGTTTTGAAAACATCCGATGATAAAATAATAGCGGTAGATGCAAAAGTAAACTTAGACGATAATGCATTGTTTCGCCATAAAGACTTATTGGCTTTAAGAGATAAAGCGGAGGAGGATCCAATGGAAGTAGAAGCTTCTGAAAGTGATTTAAACTACGTAAAACTGGATGGAAACGTTGGTTGCATGGTGAATGGTGCAGGTTTAGCGATGGCAACTATGGATATCATTAAATTATATGGTGGTGAGCCAGCAAACTTCTTAGACGTAGGCGGTGGAGCTAATGCCACAACGGTAGAAGCTGGATTTAGATTGATTTTAAAAGACCCAAATGTAAAAGCTATTTTCGTGAATATTTTTGGTGGAATTGTAAGGTGCGATAGAGTGGCAGCTGGCATTGTGGAAGCTTACAAATCAATCGGTGAGATACCAGTACCAATTATAGTAAGATTGCAAGGAACTAATGCGGAAGAAGGATCAAAAATTATAAATGAATCTGGATTGAAAGTCTATTCTGCAGTATTGTTAAAAGATGCTGCTGAGTTGATTACTAAGGTTTTAGCTTAAAGTAACAGTTTACTAAATTGAAGAGCTACTTAGTGTTGCTCTTTTTTTTTAGAAAGTATTTTGAAAGAAAATTTAATATTACCTAGAGGCTTGACTTTATGACAACAGAAAGAAAAGCCGGTATATAACTTGAATTTTGCAAGAACGAGGTATTTGTACTATATTTGAGGACAAGGAATTTTAATAAACATTTGTGCTAAATTGAACATTTGTACTTGGATTCCCCCACCTACTCAAACCCCTAAAACGTTGGAATGAACAATATTTACTCCTCTTAAAATAGCTCTTATGTGTATCTTTTTTACAAAAATTCTAGAAATAATTGCATCTAAAGGAAATGAAAATAGTTTCTATTATACATATAGCACTCTTGCTCAAGTTTTGGCAGGATTTTACGCAGTTATTGGCACAATTACACTATTTAGACTTGAAAATTTATTTAAAGTTAGAGATGCAAATATTTTTAATTTGCATAATATTAAGATGGATAAAGATAATCAGCTATTTTTTGGACAAGAAGATATGACTAATATAAATAAAGTTTTCACCTATGACAATATAGAAAAAATCGCTTTAAAAAGAGAGGCTATTTGGCAATCACACGG
>JANOMP010000362.1:0-4383 GCA_031420365.1 Cytophagaceae bacterium | reverse complement strand
AAATATACAATTATTCCGTGATAATAAAAAATTAAATAACTAAGTAATATATGTTTAATTAAATATATTTATAACAATTTAAAGTTTGTCAAAGTAGAAATAGATAAGTATTTTAATCTAGTTAAAATTATTGACTGGATTTTTTTTGAATTTAGATAACTGATAAATAGTTATTTAAATTTTCTTAAATTCTATTAAATAACCAAAAGTGAGAAATGTATACGCATTGGCACATTATTTGGTATATCTCCTTTTGATAGCTTTTTTAATAAGAATGTTAGATTTTATCTATTTAAATACCCGTGTTTAAATTTTGAAAAATCTGCGATGAAGCCAATAATATGAATTTAAAAATCCATAATTTAAATGAGTTAAAAGTATTTTTTAAAATTATAGTTTTCTTATTAGTTATCCTTCATTCCTTTAAAAGTGAGGCGGAGGGCACAAAAGAATTAAGCCCTGATGTCAACCAAATAACAAGTTTAGTTTTTACACCGAGTTCGGGCCTTGGCTCTAATTTTGGCGCCGCTCAAGAGGATAGGATTTATTTTAGAATTGGAAATCATACTACTGAAAATTTCTATTTTGGTTTAGGGAATTTTGTTAGTTCGGGCACAGCAATTTCAAATGTATATTACCGAATTTTGAATTCTTCTGGAACAGTTGTTCAAACTCCAGTTTTATTGGATAGAAATCAGATTGACGCACATGTAAAAGCCTTGGTTGGTGCAAACATTAACGGAACTGCACCAACAGGTTATACTCCTCTTTTATTTGATCCAACTTCAGATGGAGATTTTTATATAGAATTTTATAGAAGTAATGATTTAGGGGTTACATCGACAAATACCACTTTTAATATACCTTTCTTTGATTTTCAAGTAGCAAACTCCCTTGGTTATAGAATTAATGGAAGAACCTACGCAGAAAAATGGAGTTTTAGAGCGTGTAATCCTAGTAATAACTGGTTAGGAGGATTTACTGACCCTATAGATCCAATTCTTTATTCTTACACCAATGATAACATAGTGGTGAAAGTGGAATTCACTGATTTTCAACCTTTAGATTTTACACCTGCTTTTAATGGTTATGGTGTAAATTCTAATCAAACCGATTGGTTTATTGGAAGAAAATCTGTAACCTCAGGTGGAACAGGCCCAACATTAGTGGGTGGTTTTAAGACTTTTTTAAATGCACCAGACCCATTATTGTATCCTTCCGCTTCTTTAGCCCAAGCACCAAGTATAAATGGAAATGTAACGGGGTGTTTAGGTTCATTTTTGATTCCCTATTTTACGAATGTTAATGGGGATGTTAGATTCTATCTTGATTTAAATGGGGTAACGGGGCATCAATCTGGCACGTCAGATCGAATTTTAGAGTCCATTAATGTCACAGCTGGAAATAACTTTATGCCTTGGGATGGATTAGATGGATTAGGATTCCCTTTAGCTGAAAATGCAAATATAACTTCAACTATTTCGATGTTAAGGGGTCGGATAAATATGCCCGTTTATGATGCGGAGGTTAATTCACAAGGACTTGAAATTTCTATGGTTGCAACCATAGTAGATACCAATATTCGATTGTATTGGGATGACAGTAATTTAACAAACATTACAGGAAATGGAACAAATTTAAATAATACTACGGGTACTGGGGTTAATAATTCATTACTTGGTCAAAACTCACCTGGCCATGCATGGAATGGAGTATATGGAAACACTCTTTTGGCTGCTCCAATTATAGCTACAATTGATGGGAATGCAACATCAGATGCAAGTGATGACTTTGGAAATTTGAGAACTATTAATACATGGTTTTGGGGTCTTGAAGAGCTATCAAGCGTAATAAATTTTAGATTGCCATATTGTTTAACAATTAGCGGGACAATATTTAACGACTCAAATGGATTGTCAAATTCTATTATCGATGGAGTTGGAAGCGATTTTGGATTTTTTTATATTTATTTAATAAATAATTCAGGAAATATTGTTGCCATTGATACGGTTAATTCAAATGGTACATATATTTTTAATAAAATTGATTCTGGAGATTATGAAATAAGAATTAGCACAAATACTGGAATAGTGGGTAGTCCAGCACCTGCCATATCTTACCCAACAAATTTTTTATCTATTGGCGAAGGTACAACTGCTGCGGGAGATGGATTATCAGATGGAGAAACTTCAGTCCAAGTTATTTCCTCAAATATTGCTGGAGTAAATTTTGGGTTAGACGCTACTTCAGATTTAAGTGTAGTCAAAACAAGTGACAACCTGACTCCTTTATTAGGCTCAAACATTACTTTTAAAATTGCAGTAACTAATATTGGCCCAGATTTCGATCCAAATGTTGCTGTACTGGATATTTTGCCTTCTGGATATAATTTTGTCAGCTCTAACCCTTCTGTCGGAACTTATAATTCTACTTCTGGCGTTTGGTCTATTGGCAATATGAACCTAAATCAAACTGATACATTATTTGTTGTTGCTCAAGTAAATGCTTCGGGATCTCATTTAAACGTCGCTTCAATATCAGGAACTAATGTTGATCCAGTTACTCCTAATAATACTTCTTCCCTAACAATTACCTATTTGTTGCCAATCGAAGCCATCAACGATTTAAGCATCGGTAACTTGCCAGGAGTAAATGCTGTTATAAATATAATTTCAAACGACACCTTATCTGACGGAAATCCTGCAACTGCAGTAGAAGTAATAGTTGACTTAGTCCCAAGCACACTAGCAATCGACCATACATTAATAGTACTAGGTGAAGGAATTTGGACTTATAATTCAGCTTTAGGTTTATTAACATTTGATCCTAATATTGGATTTACAGTAGATCCAACACCTATTTCATATCTAATAAAAGAGATAGTAACGGGTTTGAGTGAATCAGGATTAGTAATTGTGACTTACACCAAAATACCTCCAGTAGCAAATCCTGAATATGATTTAAATAATTTACCAAATAGTATTGTAATTATGAACCTTTTGGCAAATGATAAATTATCCGATGGCAGTAATGCTAATTCAACTTTAACTACCATTGATTTAGAGCCTACATTACTTGAAAATCAACATTCTTTGCTTGTAATAGGCCAAGGAAACTACCTGTATAATCCTTTAAATGGTGAAGTAAGATTTACTCCAATTCCAGGATTTTATGCTAATCCTACGTCTATTGAATATACACTTGTAGAGTTAATGACAGGTTTAAAAGACACATCCACAATAAATGTCACTTATTTGTTTAGTCCTAAATTAGAACTAATTAAGACAGCTGATTTATCTGGGACTGGAGTGGCTGGAGATGTAATTACCTATTCTTTTACAATTATTAATACTGGAAACGTACCAGTAACCGGAATAACAATTTCTGACTCTATGTTATCTGCAAATCCAATAATTGTTACACCTTCTGGGTTATCACCATTTGCATCAGGCGTTGCAAGTGCAACCTACACAATTATTGCTTCTGATATCGCTGCAGGGGAAATATCAAATTCGGCGACAGTTAGTGGTTTAAGCCCTCAAGGAAATACTATAAATGATATTTCAGATAACGGAGACCCTTCTCTTCCTGGAAAATCAAAGCCAACTGTACTTAAATTTAATAGCCCTCCTGTTGTTGACCTTAATCTTACAAAATCAATTGTAGGAAATTGTCAAAGACAAATTCGAGATACCGTAACATTTGTTATAGCAGTAACCAGACAAGATACTAGTTCACTTCCTGTAGACTTTACTGTAAAAGATAGCTTAGGAATCAATTGGCAATTAGTATCAGTAACACCTTCTGAAGGTAGCTTTAATGCAGCTTCTGGATTATGGTCAGGTATTAGTATTTTTAAGTCTGATACAGCAAAACTGATTATAAAAGCATTAATTCTAACCAATGCCGGAGGATTAATGTGTAATGAAGCTTGGATTGAAAGCTCAAGTATTAGTGATATTGATTCCAATCCAGGAGATCAAGCACCTGCAGAAGATGATTTCGCCAAAGCTTGCATATCTGTTCCACTAAATCTTTGTTCTCAAAGAAATGAAACTGTTTTATTAAATGCTGAAACTGGATATATCACATATCAATGGTTAAAAGATGGGGTAAATATTCAAGGGGCAACTTCTGAAACCTATTTGGCTACGGAGGCAGGTTCATATTCTTATTTATTGGATGGAATTGGATGTTCAAATGGAGCCTGTTGTTCTATAGTTATCCAGAACGAGTGTGAATGTGCACCTCAAGTATGCATACCAATTAAATTTACAAAAATAAGATAAAAAAATGATTTTAATCTTATTTATTTTTTGACCAGAGAATTCGCATTTAAAAATTAGGATAAATGATTAATTTATAGTATATTAGTGTATTGGT
>JANOMP010000361.1:0-5189 GCA_031420365.1 Cytophagaceae bacterium | reverse complement strand
AGGGATGTCATCAGAAATGGTTAAGCCCAAAAAACGCATGAAACTGATCCTATCGCAAACCTGAAACTCTACCTGATCATCCGAAAGGTTGAAATAGCGTTGTAGAATGAGTACTTTGAACATCATCACGTAATCGTAAGGCGGACGCCCGCCTGCTCCCTTGGCTAATTTGGAAAGAGACAATTCCAAGGTTGGCCTAAATATCTCAAAGTTTATGCCTTGAGATAGCCTGTGAAGGGGATCACCTAAACTAATCAATTTTTCGATCCGGATATCCGCATCGAAAAAACCAAAATCCCGATGTTTTTTGAATTTTTTCATACCTAAATATACGAATTATATATCTGATATACAGATAATTATGAATTTATTTATTATAATTGTTAGTTTTTAGAGATGCCCTTATGTTGCAATGTTAATAATGTTCTGTCGCCCTCTAGCATTGGGCAACGGTTTGCAGCTTGGCGAAGAAGCGGATTTAGAAGCACAAAACTGTCGAGCCACCACAAAAGTTTATTAGATGCACAAATGTTTATATAACCACAAAACCCGCTTTTTTGCCAAGGTGCTGTTATAGCCAGTTATTGATTCTTTTTCGCACTATTAATTACTCTGTCCTTTTCTTCGTTAAATGAAGCTCTTATCTTTTTAGCAAATTGTATTTCTGATGCGTCTAGATTAAAATGATCGAACTCTTCTATTTCTTGTTGCTCCAAGTACTTTATAAATTGTTCAACTCTTTCTATTCTAGTTTGCATTCGATCCATAGTATTATGATTTTGCTTATGTTTCGATTCTTCATTTCCGGATTTTGCTAAATAATTATTCAACTCCTCGCTGAAGACACCGCAATCTAAGCTAACTAAGTCTAGATATGCAAAATTGAAAGCTAAGGTATCAAATACATAATGGCCGTAGGCCGTTATTTTTATTTGATCAATAAGCTCACTATAAGTTTCAAGTCTATTACTTGATTCAACAATTCCCTTTTGCATAAAAATGTCCAAATGTTTTTCGCAATCTTCTTTTAAATGGTATTTTTCTTCAAACTCTTGGACAAACAATTTAGCATCAATAAAACCCGATGCGTTTGAAGTGAATTTTTGTACTAATAAATTTAAAATCCTTAACCCAGTAAAATGAGAGCTATTATTGTCATTCCTTAAACGGTATAAGTTTGGAATTCGACTTAACTTTTCGTCATAAAACATTCTATCAGGTATCATCATTGGTTTAATAACCTGATGTATTTGAAATGTCCAATATTGGTGTTGTGAAATTTCAACTACGTTTGTATAACCTGAAGAAATGAAGCCTCTGAAAAAATCCAATGCCTGCCTAACATCGCCATGTGTTGCATATCTCAAGAATTTAGACAAATGAGAATCTTTATTTTTAAGTTGATAAATGCAAATGTTTAAAAAATTTGTTATCGTGATTAAATCACCATCTGTCTTAATGCCATACTCTAAATCAGGGTCTTGCGTGTATTTTAATTTATCAATGATAAAAAGTAATCGCTTAATAATTACTTCAGGAATTACAGGAGCCGACAAGTGGTAACCTGGTGTGTGATATGCATCAAGTGCACCCTTTGTTTTAGCAATATAGAAACGCTCTTCTCTCATTGAGATAATTACTAAACAACTAAGTTTTTTCGCTATTTCAACGGCAGTTAGGTAGCATAAATCTTGAAGGTCTGGATTCAATTGATCCATGTTATCAAGAAAAATAATTAACCCTCTATTTTTTGCTTTGTACTTTAAACTAATTTTTTCGCAAAATAATTTTGTATTATTAATGTGTTTAGTTAAAAAAGCACGAACTAACTTTTGATATTCTTCGCTTTCGGGTTTCAAACCAACAAGCAATTGCTTTTCATAAACTTCGAATTCATTGGAGAATAATTTTAGGATTTCCTCTCTCGAAGCGTTAACTAAATTTTCTTTATCAATACCTTTTTTTACTTTTTCCCAGATTTCTAGAGTCAAAGTTTCAGGTGTTTGTGCGGAATCAATTAAATCGACCAAAGCAATTTCCGAGTACATATTTATTTCTGCTGGTCTTACATGAAACAGAAAGCGTTTTAAAAATGTTGACTTCCCAGAACCGCGACCACCAAAAAGAATCATTACATTATCCAGATTCTCTTGCCTGATTGTCTTTGCAATATTGTTTCCAAATGCACCACCTGCCTTATCGTCCGTGAATTCTCGAAACCCTTGATTTTTAAAATATGGCGTTAAAGAATCATTTAAAAAACCTAGGACATTCTTTTGAAGTTCATCATAATGTCCCTTATTACTAACATAACAATTGTCCATGAATTCTTTATCCGAGAATGGTATCGGACCCATAAACTTTCTAGATAGTGAACTCAAAGGCCCAGCATATTTATTACTATTTACAGGCGAGTCATATGAATTAATTTGTTGTTTTGGAAAAAATATCTCGGTGTAAGATTTTTTATTTACACCAATATTATTTGGAATTGAATTCAGTTCAGTCATACTTGTATAGCCAAGTAGATTTATTGCTGTTGTATAGTCGCTTTCAAAAAAATCGAGATTCTTTATTACAAAGGCTGGTAATTTTTTCCATGGTTTTTGATTATTCGGTGTAATTTTAAAAATTATCCAAACTAATCCATTTGTAATTGCTCCATATTGACAAAGTAAGTCCTCACAATATTCTTTAACTTGGTTTATTGCTTCTCTTATATTGTCGTCCGAAATTAATTTATCAATTGATATTTTTTGAAAGTTCTTAGAAAAATTAACGTTTGTCGGCAATTCAAAGTAAACTCCCTGTTTTTTGCTTTCAATTATTAAGATTGGTTTATTAGCCTTATTTTTTAAGATATAATCTGCTCTGTTACCTTCAACAAAAAATTCTACAGCAGTATCAGCCTTTGGCCATTTCAAGAATTTTTCAAGGATATCATCAATTATTTTAAATCGAGTTTCAGCCTCATTTAAACGAGTTATGTCTGAGTAATCGGCCTTTAATTTTTTAATAAGATCTATTTCGTTCATACTTATTGTCTACTGTCGGTTTAATAATTGGCTATAACGGTTTGCGGGTTTAAGAAGTTGGCGATTTCGGAGTACAAAACTGTCTGCCATCACAAATGTTTCATTGGAAAACTGAACTTCCTTTAACCACTGAACCGCCAATTTCTTTAAACCCGCTGTGTGTGTCTGGAATGGCCTTCGTTTCTCCACCCACGGAGGTAAAGTTAAAGGAAAATTTTGACATAGTCAAGTTCCCTACTTTATCGAAATGTAAGAGGAGAATTAACTAGTGGGGTGCAAGTCCTCATACTGTTGAACAACGCCGGTGCGAGTCGGTAGAACAGTTAGTAAGTCGCAAGCTGGTTTACCGTGAGGTATGCAGTGACTAGGCGTCCCCAAAGTAAGCGAGACTACAAAGACCTGAACTAAGGAACGCGAACTGGATACCGAGGCTGAAATAGAGAGTCGAGGTTGCACATCAAACCGAAGGCGATGTTCTATCTATTTTAGTAGATCCAGTAGTGATAGGTCGAAAGCGAAAGGTCTTACCCAGAGAGATCTCCACAACCACGAGTGGTTAAGTGAAGAAGTCAGCAGCGGTCATATTAACTACCAGCAACGAGCCAAGCCCCGAACGGGTAGAACTTGGACGGTCTCACACAGTAGCGAAGGACCAAACATTAAACGTTTCCAATGCACCTAAGAACTAATGGTAGCTTCGGTACAAAAGAGAAACACGGAAAACAGAAAACGATGATAGAAAAAGTACTAAAAGGGAGTAACATTAAGCAAGCTATCCGCCAAACGCAAGCCAACAAAGGTAGTGCAGGGGTGGACAAAATGCCTGTGAGCGAACTGACAAGCTACTTCGAGCATCATCAAGAAAGTTTATTTACCCAAATCATTAACCATGCGTACAAACCTCAAGCCATTCGGGGGGTGGAAATACCCAAACCCAACGGTAAAACCCGACTACTAGGAGTACCAACGGTGGTAGACAGAGTACTGCAACAAGCAGTAAGCCAAGCAATAATGCCGTTATTCGAGCTGGATTTTCACGAAAACAGCTACGGTTTTAGACCGCAACGCAACGCCCACCAAGCCATACTTCAGTCTCAGAAATTCATAGAAGACGGCTACAAACACATTGTAGAAATAGACCTAAAGAGTTTCTTTGACCAGGTTGACCACTCTATTTTACTACAACTGATTTACCGCAAGGTGAAATGTCGAACTACGCTCCGCCTAATACGGCTATGGTTACGCACGCCCATACTTATAAATGGATTGCTGACTAAACGTCGCAAAGGCACACCTCAAGGCAGCCCGCTGAGTCCGTTATTGTCCAACATTCTGCTCAACGAGCTAGATAATTTTCTAGCAAGTAAAGGGCAAAAGTTTGTACGCTACGCCGACGACTTTAGTATTTATACCAAAGGCAAACTCCGAGCAGAAACGATCAGTAAACAGGTTGTTAAGTACTTAAAAGACAAGCTGAAATTACCGATTAATACAGAAAAGAGTGGCATCAGACGACCATCAAGCTTTCAAATATTGGGACACGGCTTTACGTCCAGTTTTGAGAAAGGAGCAAAAGGCAAATATCAGATAATAGTGTTAGACAAGAGCTGGAAAAAGCTAAAGGCAAGCATCAAGCAAATCACTCGCAAAACAACTCCAAGCAGTTTCGACGAACGTATAAAGCAAAAAAACTAGTGCAACGGGGCTGGCTGAACTATTTCAGACTCGGAAATATCGGTAGCAAACTCAAAAGCCTAGACGGTTGGATTAGAAACCGTTTACGATACTGTATCTGGACAGATTGGAAAAAGCCCGAGCGAAAACGTAAGAACTTGATACGGTTAGGCGTTGACCCAAGCAAAGCTTATCAATTTAGCAGAACCCGAAAAGGAGGCTGCACTGGGCGTGCCCGGCTAGCCCAAAGCCCTATTTTAGGAACAACTATCACGCTAGAACGCCTACGAAAACGTGGCTACGAAAGTATGAATGCGTATTATGAACGGGTAAGTCCTATGTTTAATGAACGGGGACGCCTAGTCCGCTGTATACGAAACGGGCACGCCCAGTGCGTACGTACAGTGGTGTGACCGGGCTGGCGTACCAGAGGTGTACTCCGTTATCCCTTTGGGATGACGGAGCCATCTACTCGATTAT
>JANOMP010000360.1:0-12884 GCA_031420365.1 Cytophagaceae bacterium | reverse complement strand
CCGTGGTAAACTCCATAGAATATCATTTGGATAATATCTTAAACTTCTTTGATAACAGAAGCACCAATGCTAATGCGGAATCTTTCAACTCTAAAATAAAAGGGTTTAGAGCCAATTTAAGAGGAGTTACTGATGTTAATTATTTCCTCTTTAGACTTGAAAAATTATTTGCTTAAACTACATCGCTCCCCAGAAAATGGATGTGACCCGATATGTCGAGCCTCCTCCTAATGAGTAGTAAAAATCAAAAAGCCTTGAAAAAATTTCCAAGGCTTAAATCGAATAGTATAAAAACTAATACTTAAAATTAATTTGAAATTTTACTAAATAATTTAATTAGCCATTTCGGAGATAAACTTAACTCTCATTAGTCTCAATTCTTCATCAGTTATTTCATCTTCGTAATCTTCAAACTCTTTGGTCGCTTCTTTAATATCATCTGACGAAGAAGTCATGAAATATTCGTAAATGTCTTTTTGCTTTTCTTTATCAATGATTTGGTTAATATAAAAGTCAAGATTCAATTTTGTGCCAGAAAAACAAATACTTTCAATTTCAGTAATTAATTCCTCGGCAGACATTTCTTTTGCCTCTGCTATTTCTTCTAAATCAATTTTCCTATCAATTTGTTGAATAATAAATATTTTTGTTTTAGACTTATTCACTTTGGTTTTAACCATTAAGTCTTGCGAAGTTTCTAAATCATTCTCTTTAATGTACTTATTTAATAAATCAAGAAACGGGCCTCCAAATTTTTGAACTTTCCCCATTCCTACTCCATTCACTTGAGATAATTCTAACTCATTAGAAGGATAGGTTGTAGCCATTTCCTCTAAAGAGGGGTCTTGGAAAACTACATAAGGAGGAACATTTTTTTCTTTTGCTATTTTCTTTCTTAAAGCTTTTAATAACTCTAATAAAGCTTGATCCGAAGCCCCGCTACCAGCACCTAGCCCAGTAGATTGTTGCAATTCATCTTCATTACTTCCTTCAGTTTCATTTAAATCATGATCTTCGTGAAATGAAATAGAATAGGGATCTTGCAGATACTTGATTCCTTTTTCAGAAAGAGTCACTACTCCATAATTTTCGATATCTTTATCCAAATATCCAAAAACCATTAATTGGCGTATAATAGAAACCCATTTATCAGCAGCAGAAATTTTGCCATCTGCATTTACATCAGTTTTAGGCTTTTTATTTACAACTATTTCGTCTTCATCTTCTTCTTCTTCTTCTTCAAATTCATCAGAAAGATTAAAATATTTTAACCCTTTTCCAAATTCTGGCAATTTATTATGCTCATAACTTGCAATTGCTAAATTATCCTTAATATTGGCAGTTAAAATATCTGCAATATGATTGGCAGAAAATCTTTGCTCTGTTTTAACGATTGTATTTAAAACCAAAATAACTTCTTCTTCTCCTTTAAATGTTTTTGTTGGTTTATTACAGTTATCACAAAACCCGCAATCCTTTTCCATGTGCTCTCCAAAGTAGCTTAATAATTGGCGTCTTCTGCAAACACCTAATGAAGAATAAGCAACCATTTCCAGAAGCAAAGCTTTAGCATTATCTCTTTCAGTAACGTTTTTATCTTTATTAAACTTTTCAAGTTTTGTAATATCATCAAGTGCATAAAACATTAAGCATGAACCATCAAGACCATCGCGTCCTCCTCTACCAGTTTCTTGATAATAGCCTTCAAGCGACTTTGGAGCATCGTAATGAACAACAAACCTAACATCAGGTTTATCAATTCCCATACCAAATGCAATGGTGGCCACTACGATATCACAATTTTCATTTAAGAATGCATCTTGGTTTTTTATTCTTACATCAGAATCCAAACCAGCATGATACGGCAAAGCTTTAAAGCCATTAACTAATAAAAGCTCAGCAATTTCTTCTACTTTTTTTCTGCTTAAGCAATAAATAATACCCGACTTCCCTCTATGTTGATTTACAAACTTCACTAATTGCTTTTTGGCATTTTGTTTAGCTTTAACCTCGTAATATAAGTTAGACCTGTTAAAAGAAGTTTTAAATATATTAGAATCATCCATGTCTAGACTTTTCTGAATATCAATTTGTACTTTAGGAGTAGCAGTTGCAGTTAAAGCAATAATTGGAAGATTATTGTCGATGTTTTCAATGATATCTCTTATTTTTCTATATTCTGGTCTAAAATCATGTCCCCATTCGGAAATGCAATGTGCTTCATCCACGGCTACAAACGAAATTTTAGCTTTCTTTAAAAAAACAAGATTATCTTCTTTTGTTAAAGATTCAGGGGCAATATATAGAAGTTTACAAACTCCATTCACAACATCATTTTTAACTCTATTAATTTCTGATTTATTTAAAGTGGAATTCAGAAATTGAGCATTAATCCCAAATGCTACAAGTTGATCAACTTGATTTTTCATCAAGGCAATCAATGGCGAAATTACTATAGCTGTTCCATCTAAAACTGTTGCTGGTAATTGGTAACACAAAGATTTTCCTGCCCCTGTTGGCATTAAAACCAAAGTGTTTTTTCCTGAAACAATACTTTTAATTATTTTCTCTTGTTCTCCTCTAAAATTATCAAAACCAAAAATTTCTTTTAGGTTCTTTTTTAACTCAATTTCAATAGACGCATCAATCATAGCTGGTTCCGTAAAGCTTTAAAAATAAAAGCACGTTTTGCTAAACGTGGTGAATTAAATTCCTAAAGCTAATATATAAAAAAATGTTTTGTTGTAATTAAAATGCCAAAAAAACTTTAAAAAAACGAGCTACTGGGTTTACATTTGCAAACGAAAATATCATTTTTTTAAAGTGGAAACGAAAGTAGAAAAAAAAATAGTAGATTTAGCTAAAAAAGTTCTTTTTGATGAATCAGAGGCAATTAAATCTTTAATTAATACAATTGATGAACAGTTTGAATCCATTATTCGGTTAATTCTATCCACAAATGGCAAATTGGTTTTAACTGGAATTGGAAAAAGTGCCATAATTGGACAAAAAATTGTTGCTACATTAAACTCAACTGGTCAGAAATCTGTTTTTATTCATGCTACTGATGCTTTACATGGAGATTTAGGAATTATTGATGATGGAGATATAATTCTATTTATCTCCAAAAGCGGTAACACCCCAGAAATTAAAGTCTTACTACCATTACTAAAAAGATATAGCAATAAAGTAATTGCCATGGTTTCAAATCTTGATTCCTATTTAGCGAAAAATGCGGACTTTATTATAAATGCTCATGTTAAAAATGAAGCTTGTTCTCTTAACTTAGCTCCAACAAATTCTACCACAGTAGCACTTGCACTTGGCGATGCCATTGCAATTTGTTTAATGGAAGCAAAGAATTTTTCAAAAAAAGATTTTGCCCAATTTCATCCTGGAGGAAGTTTGGGAAAAAAATTGTACTTAAAAGTTCTAGATATTTACCAAAACAATGCATGTCCAATTGTATTTGAAGACTCCACATTGAAGGAAGTGATTTTAGAAATCACTTCTAATAGACTTGGTGCTACTGCGGTATTAAATACTAAAAATGAGTTAGTTGGAATAATTACGGATGGAGATTTAAGAAGAATGTTAAACAAAACTACTGAATTTAATATTTTAAAAGCTTCTGAAATCATGGGCAAAAATCCCAAAACCATTAATGCAGAAGAATATGCTGTAGAAGCTTTACTAAAAATGCAAGATTTAAATATTACACAATTGCTAGTCGTAAATGAAAAAAATGTGCTAGGATTCGTACATTTACATGATCTTTTAAAAGAAGGCTTAATATAATTCTTCTGATATAAGAAAATAGGAAAACGAAATGAGAAAAACGGACTTTTTAGTAATTGGTTCAGGGATAGCTGGTTTAAGTTTTGCATTAAAAGCTGCTCAGAAAAGCAAAGTATTGATACTCACAAAAGTAAACGCCGATGAAACTAATACTAAATATGCCCAAGGTGGTATTGCCAGTGTATTTGACCCCAATTCTGATTCATTTGAGAAACATATTGCTGATACTTTAATAGCGGGTGATGGTTTATGTAATAAAAAAATTGTTGAAATTGTTGTAAAGGAAGGTCCAGATAGAATCAAAGAATTAATTGAATATGGAGCAAATTTTGATAAGGAAGATTCAGGAGAATATAATTTAACTTTAGAAGGAGGTCATTCTGAAAAAAGAATTTTACATTACAAAGATATAACAGGTCGGGAGATAGAAAGAGCTCTATTAGAACAAATACATTCAAACCCAAATATCGAAATTTTAACACACTTTTTCGCAGTAGAAATAATTACGCAACACCAATTAGGCGTGGAGCTAAATAGAGACTCTTCAAATATTGATTGTTATGGCATTTATGCTTTAAATATAAATTCGGGTGATGTAGAAACTATTTTAGCAAAAATGACTGTAATAGCTACTGGTGGAGCTGGCCATATTTATGCAGCTACTACTAACCCAGTTATTGCCACAGGAGACGGAATTGCGATGGTTTACAGGGCAAAAGGAAAGGTGAGAGATATGGAAATGATGCAGTTCCATCCTACCTCATTATATAAGCCAGGGTCTTTCCCTAGTTTTTTAATAACCGAAGCAATTAGAGGGGAAGGCGGAGTATTAAGAAATAAATTCGGCAAGGAATTTATGTATGATTATGATGAGCGAGGATCATTAGCTCCAAGAGACATTGTGGCTAGATCCATTGATGCCGAAATGAAAAAAACTGGTGAAGAATTTGTCCTTCTGGACATTACTCACAAGTCAAAAGAAATGATCTTAGAGCATTTTCCTAATATTTATGAAAAATGCTTGAGCATTGGTATTGATATATCAAAAGATAAAATACCAGTTACACCAGCTGCCCACTATTTATGTGGTGGCATTATTGTAGATGAATATGGCCGCACTTCAATAAGAAACTTGTTTGCATGCGGCGAATGTTCAAGTACCGGACTTCACGGAGCCAACCGATTAGCTTCAAACTCATTATTAGAAGCTGCTGTTTTTGGAAACAGAATATCACAAATAGCTTTAGAGACCATTGACGGCGTTTACATTAATGAAAGAGTTCCTGAATGGAATGAATTTGGGGCATTGCAATCGGACGAAGAAGTATTGGTAACACATAATACAAGAGAATTACAACGTATGATGTCAGATTACGTGGGAATAGTCCGTTCCGATTTTAGATTAGAACGAGCGTTAACTCGACTTTCGATGTTGAAAGAAGAAACAGAAGAATTTTACAGAAAAACAAAATTGTCAGTAAAAGTTTGTGAACTCAGAAACTTAATATTATGTGCTGAAATGGTAATAAAATGTGCAACTATGCGTAAGGAAAGTCGTGGACTGCATTATACAACAGATTATCCATATAAGTTAGGTGGGGAACCTCAAAATTCACTAATTTAGGTTTTATATTAAAAAATACTTTTATTTACTATAAATTTTAATTCTCAAAATTCATGTTTTAAATAAAAATTACTTAATTGCAATCGAAAAATAAAATTCAGATATGAATAAAATAAAATTCCTCTTTGAAAGTAATATGTTTGGAGTCTGTTCAAGAATAGGGGAAAAGCTTAATTTTTCTACAAGTAGAATTAGAATGTATTTTATTTACGCGTCGTTCTTTACTTTTGGTTCTCCCGTAATTATTTACTTAATTTTGGCGTTTTGGATCGAAATGAAAACTCAATATAGAAAGCATCAAAGCCCAAGTGTTTGGGAGTTTTAACGATCAACCTCTCCCATCACAAAATCTAAAGAACCTATTATAGCTATTAAATCTGCAAGCATCATTCCTTTTGATAATTCAGGCAATACAGAAAGATTGTGAAAGGAACAAGATCTGCATTTTACTCTTACTGGCACATCCGACCTACCATCTGTTCTAAAAAAGAATCCAAGTTCTCCTTTTGGATTTTCCGCTCTCACATAAAAATCCATAGCTTTCGGTCTGATTTTTTTTGGAACATAAGCTTGTGGATTAAAGTTTTTATCTCTTTTATGCTCTTTATTAAGCTTTTCTAAACATTGCTCTATGATTTTTAAAGATTGCCAACATTCTTGTACTCTAACATAATTTCGATCCCAGCAATCACCAATTTTTCCCATTTTACCTTCTCCTATTGGAACGTCAAAATCTAAGTCTGGATATATAGAATATGCGTCTACTTTTCGTAAATCATATTTTAACCCTGAGGCTCTTAAAACAGGGCCACTACATCCATAATTTATTGCCAAATCCATTGGTAAAACTCCTACATTTGAAGTACGATTTACAAATATTTGGTTATCAATAATTATGTTTTGAAGTTCAATTAACTTTGGCTTAATATAAACAACAAATTCTTCACACTTAGCTTCAAAACCCACTGGCAAATCGTAAAATAATCCACCAATCCAAATATAATTATATAGTAATCTTGCACCAGATACCCATTCCAACAAACGCAGAATTGACTCACGATCTCTAATTAACCAAAGAAATGGTGTTTGAGCACCAACATCTAAGGCATAGGTTCCAATGGCCATAAAATGTGCGGCAATTCTATTCAATTCTGCAACTAGTACTCTTATATATTCAATTCTCTTGGGTAAAGTGTTTTCAATTCCTAACATTTTTTCCACACCCATTGCAAATGCATGCTCAGAGTTCATTGCACCAACATAATCTAGCCTATCTACAAATGGAATAATTTGATTAAATGGTAGTGATTCGGCATGTTTTTCAAAACACCTATGTAGATACCCTAAATGGGGTACTACTTCTTTGATAAGTTCTCCATCAGAAACAACTTCTATTCTTAATACCCCGTGAGTTGAAGGATGTTGTGGGCCAAGGTTTAAGAGCATTTCTTCTTCTCCTAAATTTTCATAATTAAATTTGGTAGGTTCTGAAACACTTAAGTTTTCAGGTCTATATTTGTATTGAATCTTTTGCATGATGTAAAATCAGATTCAAAAATAGTGAAAGAATTTAACAGACAACAATAAATGCATGATATTGAACCATTTTTTAATTGGCAGAAACATTATTTACCATACGAAGACCCAAAGTCTCCATTTTTTGAAAAAGAGGCTATTCTAGTATACGAAAATACGGTATACGGTTATTTTATTCATCCAGATTGGGATGAAATTGGGTCTGAAACCTTGTATTGTAAGATATTAATGGTTAACTATTATTTAAAATATATGGTAATAGAACTATTCGGAGAATGGAATGACACGTTACACAATGATATAATGTACCTTAAAAGGTATGTTGTTGATCATTTTTTGAAAAATGGAATTAAACACTTTATCTTAATAGGAGAAAATATTTTTCAATTTCATGGTGGAGACGACGACTATTATGAAGAATGGTTTGAAGATATTAAGGATGGTTGGATTGCTGCAATAAATTTTAGGGAATTTGTTTTTCAAGAATTTTCTAAATACAAATTGGATAATTATATTAACTATGGCGGAACTTTACAAATTGAGAATTGGAGAACTTTAAAACCTGATGTTTTCTTTAGTTTAGTTTCAAGTTTAATTCAAAGAAGATTGGCTTAGGATCTGACACAAAATAACCTTTACATTTTGTCTCTTTCTTTTGCCTTTTTTCTTCGTTAAAAAATCATTGAATAGCTATACTATTTAAAGATTTTTTGCCTTGAAGAATAACAAAATAAATTCGTCAATTCTGTAAACCTTTTTTCTTAACAGATCCTTAATTTTAGCATGAATTGATTTTATAAGTCAATTAGTTTCAATTATTTGTAAATATAAATGAACTGGCAATGTTTTTAATTTTGTTATCATAAAAATACTATAAGAAATGAATCAAACTTTTTTAAATTTAATTTACCAAAAACACCAATCTACGGAGGCTGTTCCATTAACAAAAGATATAGCTAATTGGGCCATAAAAGTTATAAGAATACTTTTCCCTGAGCAAGCAAAAGACTTCTTTAGATCTATTGATGAAATAGAAGGTGAGTTTTGGAATCTAGGAAATGAACTGAAATTTATTTTAAATGCTACAGATGAGTGTAAAAATTGCGATAATGAGCAAAAATCAAGTAGTTTTATTGCCTCAATTCCAGAGATTTTCAGATTATTAAACACTGATGTTGAAGCTATTTTCAATGGCGATCCCTCTGCTAAAAGTGAGTTTGAAATCATTAGAGCTTATCCAGGATTTTATGCTATTTCTTTTTATAGAATTGCAAACCAATTGCATAATTTAAATATAAATTTAATTCCTAGAATCCTTACTGAATTTGCACATTCTAAAACTGGAATTGACATTCATCCAGGAGCGGTCATTGCTGAAAGTTTTTTTATTGACCATGGTACAGGTGTAGTAATTGGAGAAACCACCATCATTGGAAAAAATGTAAAAATATACCAAGGGGTAACATTAGGCGCTTTAAGTGTTGACAAAACAATGGCTAATAAAAAAAGACACCCTACTGTAGAAGATAATGTTGTCATATATTCCGGTGCTACTATTCTTGGGGGTGAAACCTTAATAGGTACTAATAGTATAATAGGCGGCAACGTTTGGATTACAAAGAGTATACCTGCAAATTCTACAGTATATCATAAAGCAGAATTAAAAGTGGTAGAAAATGAAATGATAAATTAATAAATGTTAAAAAATAAAGAGGAATATCAAGCGATGTTTAAAGTGGAAGAGCATCTTTGGTGGTACAAGATTCTTCATGAAAAAGTTTTAAAGGCTTTAAAAGAAAATTTTGGAAAAAATAGAAGCTTAAAAATTTTAGATGCAGGCTGCGGTACAGGTGGAATGCTTTTAAATTTATTAAAAAATGAATATACAAATAGCCAAGGATTCGATTTCAATTTTGATGCAGTTCATTTTTCAAAATTACGAGGCTTAAATGTACAAACTTGTGATATTACTTCTTTCAATGGCCTATTTGAAGAAAATACCTTCGATGTAATTATTTGTAATGATGTATTGTATCAATTCGAAGATGAAGAAATAACTCCAATTCTTATAAATTTCTCAAAACTTTTAAAGAAAAATGGCATATTAATTTCTAACAATCAGGCCTTTAATATTTTTAAAGGCACTCATGACATTGCTGTTGGTTCAAAAAAAAGGTTTGTTTTAAATAATTTTGAAAATTACTTAAAACTAAATGATTTAAAAATTCAAGAATCTGGATATTGGAGTTTTTTTCTCTCTCCATTAATTTTAATGGTAAGAATATTTCAACAACTAAAACTTAAATTAAAATTAATAAACACTGAGAAAGTAACTTCTGATGTTTCTTTACCTAGCCACTTTTTAAATTCAGTTTTTTATTCCATTGTTCGTTTTGAGATAAAACTTACTTTTTCTTATCCTTTTGGAAGTTCTTTGTTTATTATTTTTTCAAAAAAATAACCCTCCTTTTTCCATTCTTCTTATCAGTTTTTTTTTTAAATGCTTGATTTTACATAATTTTGTATCTTTTTAATTTTAAATAATAGTATGAGCGTTAGAGTACGATTCGCACCTAGTCCAACTGGACCTTTACATATTGGTGGTGTAAGAACTGCATTATATAATTATCTTTTTGCAAAAAAAATGGGAGGAACAATGATTTTGCGAATTGAAGACACTGACCAAGCTAGATTTGTAGAAGGAGCAGAAGATTATATTGAGAAAGCATTAAATTGGCTGGGAATAAAAATAGATGAAGGTCAAAAACAAGGTGGACAATTTGGGCCATATAAACAATCTGAAAGGAAAGAAATATACGCAAAATATGCGGATGAACTTATAGAAAATGGAAAAGCATATTTTGCTTTTGACACTACAGAAGAATTAGACGAACTTAGAAAAACTTTAGAAGAGGCAAAAGTGGATAACATATCATATAATGCTGTCACTAGAATGCAAATGAAAAATTCCTTGACTCTAACAAAAGAGGAAGTTAATGAAAAGATATCAAGTGGTGAACCTTACGTAATTCGTTTAAAAATCCCTTTAAAAGAAGAAATTCGGTTCAAAGACATAGTTAGAGATTGGGTAGTTGTACATTCCTCCACCATTGACGATAAAGTTTTGATGAAATCAGATGGAATGCCTACTTACCATTTGGCAAATATTGTAGATGATCATCTCATGCAAATAACACATGTGATTCGTGGTGAAGAATGGCTACCTTCAGCTCCTCTTCATATATTACTATACAAAGCATTTGGTTGGAATCCACCAGAGTTTGCTCATTTGCCCTTATTACTAAAACCAGAAGGAAATGGAAAACTAAGTAAAAGAGATGGCTTATTAGGAAATTTCCCTATATTCCCATTGGAATGGAAAGACCCTCAAACTAATGAGATTTCAAAAGGTTTTAAGGAAGATGGATATTTTCCCGAAGCACTTATTAATTTTTTAGCTTTTTTAGGCTGGAACCCTGGAACCGATCAAGAAATATATTCAATAGGTGAATTAATTGAGGCTTTTTCTTTAGAAAGCATTCATAAAGCTGGAGCAAGATTCGATGTAAACAAAGCAAAATGGTATAATCAACATTATTTAAGAAAAACTGAAGATAAAATTCTGGCTTTAGAGTTAGAAAAATATGGCTTTAATACTGACTTAGCTTTAAAATTTGTAAAATTAATGAAAGAGAGAGTCACTTTCGTTTCTGAAATAACTAGTGACATACCATACTTATTAGATAATATAAAAAGCTTTGATAAGGAATTAGTTCAAAAAAGATGGGACGATTTAGCTAAAAACTCAATGCCGATACTAATTGAAATACTATCCGAAATTCCAAATGAAAATTTTGAAGCAAATATAATCTATGACAAGCTTTTTCAAGGTTTAGATGCCCAAGGAATCAAACTTGGAAAAATACTTGCTGCTTTACGATTAGCTATCACTGGAGAAGGAAAAGGTCCAGACTTAATGTTTATGATGGAGATATTAGGAAAAGAAAAAACTATAAAAAGAATAACAAACGCAATAGAGACTTTATAATTTCTAAAAATATTTCTATTTTTTTTGAATTTTGGTACAGCTTTTGACATAGTATTAATTAATAAAAAACAAAAGTGCCTTTTCAATTATTTAAATATATCTAACATATTGATTATTAGATATATAGATAATATTTCACTTTAATTTTATTTTTATTTTAAAAAATTTAGAAAAAATTAAATTTAAACCTAGATGAAAAATCTTGTTTTATTAATTTCAGTTTCAATGTTTTCGGGATTTATTTTTTATCCTTCCGATTCAAGATTAAAGACCAAAGAAAATTCAAAAAAAATTGAAATAGCATCATCTTCTCCAATAAAGAAAAATGAAGTTGCCAAAAAGAATTTTGAAAATAAAGTGACTCAAACTTCTTCTAATGAAATGGTGACTGAATTAAAAAAGGAAAATAAACAACCTTTAGCAAGACCAAATGCTGTAGTTCGAGATAAACCTATATTTGTGCATTTTTGGGGAAATCAAGGTGAAGGTATCTTAAATACTGCTCAAAAAACACATAGTGAGGAAAGATACATGCTTTCGCAACCTCAATTTAGAGATCTGGCTCCATTTTATGCATATGATCATGCACCCGAACAAAAAGAAATTGATTCATGGGTTATGATTAATAGTAAAAAAATGATTATAGGAAAAAAAATGGTTGATGTAACTATCAACTATCATGTAACAGATCAAATAATGGATCAAATGATTGAATATACAATAATGGCTGGATTACAAGGCTTTAACTTTTTATGGTATCCTGGAGATGCCACATTAAAAGTTGGAAGAGAAGCATTTGTAAGAAACGCTAATAAAAGAGGTTTGAAATTATGTTATCAAATAGGTGATTTTGGTGACGGTGTTGGAAATTATCCTAGCAATTCTACTTATACTCAGTCAGTAAACACAATTGCTAACCATATGCAGCAATCTTATTATCAAAGGATAGATGGAAAACCAGTATTAACGGTACTCTGTTTTAACCAGAATCTTTTAGATCAAAATTGGATTAACGCTAAAATGTTGGATATAAACAGAATAAAGGCAGCCGCTGGGGTTTCAGAATTGTATTTAATTCTAGTTTGTGATGATTATGAAAGAAATGATTGGATGCAAAATAATGGCTTTTCTGCAATGTCTTCTTATTATTTATATGGCAATTATGTGAACAATAATTTTAATGAAGTTAGAAGTATTACGCAAGGTTGGAATCAATCAAACAAAATTGCAGGAAGGGCAACTGCACCTTCTATTATTTTAGGCTTAGATCAAAGAGCAAGAGAGTGGCATTACAGTGGGGGAACTGATATTATTAGTAGATACTACACTTGGCAAAGTTGTTATGAAATATTACCAAAGATTATTGATGATACGATATCATGGCTTGATAATAATCCAAGCTCTAGAATGGCTTTCGTAAATCATGCAGACGAAAATACAGAACAAGGTATCAGCTTTTTCCCAAGAAAATTAGCCAATGGGAATATTGACGCAACAATAATAAATATTTTCAAAAATAAACTTAATCCAAATTATAATCCCAATTAAAAAATATTTCTTGATTCTCCGAAAAAACTAAAAAATAATTTTGAAATTGTTTGAATAAAATAAAACCTAGAAAAAACACCTTGAACAAACATTCAAGGTGTTTTTTTTTGATATTAATCCCTAACTCCGCTGCTAATTTACGCAAATATTAAAATTTATAGGCCAGAATTTGTTATTCTGGTTTTTTTACTCTTATTTTACTTTACGTAAGTACGTAATTTTATGTCCAAATGAGCAGAATTTCTAAATACATTCATCCCCAATGGGCTTTGGCTCATCGCAAGCCTGGCGTGGAGCTTAGGTTTATCAACAATAGGTATTATCTATATG
>JANOMP010000359.1:0-9339 GCA_031420365.1 Cytophagaceae bacterium | reverse complement strand
TTTCCAAGTCTTTATCAAATATATAAAAAGGATGACTTTTATTTTAATTTTTGAAAATTAAAATCAACCTATAGCCTCACATCACACCCAAAACACTCTCCAAGCCCACACCCCTAGAACCTTTTACCAAGAAATACGTATTCTGAAAGGCTTTGTCTATCAACCAGTTATGTAATGAAAATTTATCAGTGAAGTAAAAAGCGGAGGGTAAATGCACCAAGGCGTGCTTCATGTTTTCGCCATATAATACTACATTGTCAAAGTCTTTTTCTGCTACCAATTTTCCTAAAACTTCATGTTCCATTTGACTATATTCTCCCATTTCAAACATATCTCCCAATATAACCACTTTTTGTCTTTCGGTTTGCAGGCTTCCAAAATTATTAACAGCCGCAGCCATCGAAGATGGATTTGCATTGTAAGCATCCATCAAGAACAGATTTCTACCTTTCTCTATCGCCTGTGATCGGTTATTGTCCGGATTGTAAGCCGCAATTGCTTCGGCGGCATCTTTGTCGTTGATCCCAAAATATTTACCAATAGCAAATACCGTTTGCATATTATCAAAATTATATTTTCCACCAATATGAGTGGTATAAACCAAATCAGATTCAGGAGTTGAAAAGGTAACAGTTGGGCTATCTCCAATCATTTTTAATGAAAATTCATTATTTCCATAGTAAACAACCAACATCATTTTCTTTTCTTGAGTCAAGCTGAGCAAGGCCTCGTCCGATTGATTTACAAAAGTGGTTCCGTTAGAATTTTTCAAGAAATCATACAATTCGCCCTTCCCTTTTCTTACGCCTTCTACACCACCAAAACCTTCCAAGTGAGCTTTCCCTAAATTCGTGATAAAACCATAATTCGGTTCACAAATAGCACTTAACATAGCAATTTCCTTCTGGTGGTTTGCTCCCATTTCAATTACCGCAATTTCAGCGTCAAAAGGCATTTCAAGTAAAGTCAGAGGTACACCAATGTGATTGTTGAGGTTCCCAATAGTTGCATGTACCTTGTATTTTTTACTTAAAACCCTAGTTAAAAGCTCTTTATTTGTGGTTTTTCCATTAGAACCCGTCAAGCCAATTATTGGTATATCGAATGTTTTTCTGTGATAATTTGCTAATTTTTGTAAGGTTTCTAAAACGTTATCTACCAAAATACATTGAGGATTTTGAGCATGTTCAATTTCATCGACTATTGCATAAAGTGCCCCTGCTGCCAATGCTTTTTCAGCAAAGTCATTTGCGTTGAATTTTTCACCTTTCAAAGCAAAAAATAGTTGGCCAAGGCCTACCTTTCTGGTATCTGTTGTTATTCCTTTGCTTTCCCTGAATATACTATAAATTTCTTCTATTTGCATTTGTTTCAATTTTCAGCATCAAAGTTCTATGTTTTTGTTTAATTTCGTTGTATCCTTTCTAAAATATTATGACTGAACATTTCATAGCTTATCTTGAATCAGAAAATCACGTGCTCAAAATCGAATCAGATAGACAGGTAATAAAAGTAATCCGTTTTGTAAAAGAAGTAGGTCAAGCCTCTGACTTTCAGCCAGAATTAATTAAAAGAGCTATTCACCAATTGAATGGGTTTTTTGAAGGGAGTTTAAAAAACTTTAATTTACCTCTTGCCCCAGAAGGAACTGATTTTCAAAAAAAAGTTTGGCAATTGCTTTGTACCATACCTTATGGAAAAACCAGAACCTACGCAGAAATAGCACGCCAACTTGGCGACCCAAAAGTGATTCGGGCCGCTGCATCAGCCAATGGAAAAAATCCTATTACTATTATGATTCCTTGTCATAGAGTAATAGGCACCAATGGTAGCCTTACTGGCTATGCCGGTGGACTAGAAAACAAACGTCTTTTATTGGCATTAGAAAATAGAATTGCTAATGGAGTTTTCGAATTGTTTTAACACCTTTTATAATCTAAAATATACATTGAAGGAACTTAGGATCTGCTACAAAATAACCTTTACATTTTGTCTCTTTCTTTTGCCTTTTTTCTTCGTTAAAAAATCATTGAATAGCAATACTATTTAAAGATTTTTTGCCTTGAAAAATAACAAAATAAATTCGTCAATTCTGTAAATCTTTTTTCTTAACAGATCCTTACCTTTGAATAAATTTTAAAAATTATTATGAAATCTCTATTATTTTTACTCTTTTGCCTTTTTTCGTCTCCACTATTAGCACAAGTAGACACAGTTTATGCCGCTATAGCTAAAAATTTCATAGGCAAAGAAGTCGTTTTAAAAGGAATATTAAAAGGCGTAAAGCCGTATTCAGATAGAAATGGAAAAGACATTCTTTTTTTAGACATAGATGACGTTTACCCAAATTCTGAAATTGGGGTTACGGTATTTCCTGACGCTATGCCTGAAATAAAAATCACAAAAGAAGATATTGGAAGAACCGTGCTAATAACTGGAATAGTCCAAGATTACAAAGGCAAACCAAGTCTACCTATCAGTGAAGGAAATCAGTTTAGATTTAAAGAATAAATTCTACTTAGTCCTATACTATTTTATATTGCTAATTTTTGTAGTATTTTAAAATAAATCTACTGTTAGTATCTTATCAATCAATTTTCAGCAGTAGATTTGTAACCATTGTATAAGGTTTAATAATGTGGTTATGGATGATTTTTTAACTCTTACTGAAACATCTGATTTGATTGGGAAAAGTAAAGAGACTTTAAGGAGATGGGATAATGAAGGTTTACTTAATGCCGTAAGAGAACCCGGTTCTAATTATAGATTGTACAGAAAGTCTGATATTCAATTGTTTTTAGGTGAATTCTTAAATCCGATAGATGCTGATGAAAATATTAATTTTATAATTCCTAAAAAAGAGTTTACAGTTTTAGAGTTATTTGCTGGTGCTGGAGGATTGGCTATTGGATTAGAAAATGCAGGCTTAAAATGCATGGCTTTAAATGAGATTGATAAGTTTGCTTGCCAAACCTTAAGAAATAATAGACCTTCTTGGGAGGTACTAGAAGGAGATATTAAAGATTTCGATTTTTTGCATTTCAATAATAAGATAGACGTAGTTACCGGTGGATTTCCTTGCCAGGCATTTAGTTATGCAGGTAAAAAGCTTGGCTTAAATGATGCAAGAGGCACCCTTTTTTATGAATTTGCCAGAGTAGTGAAAGACATAAACCCCCCAATTTGTATTGGTGAAAATGTAAGAGGATTGCTAAGTCATGAAAATGGCAAAACGCTTCAAGGAATGATTTCTATCTTAGATGACATTGGCTATCGAGTAATGCCAGTGAAGGTCTTAAAAGCAATAAATTTTAAAGTTCCTCAAAAAAGAGAACGATTGATTTTGGTAGGGGTCAGAAAAGACATATCTGAAAATTTTGAATATCCAAAGCCTTACAAGAAGATTTATACTTTAGCAGATGCACTTAAAAAAAGTGACTTGTTTAATTCTGATGTACCATTTTCATTTGGTGCTAAATATCCAAAAAGCAAAGCGGATGTACTTGATTTAATTCCACAAAAAGGATATTGGAGAGACCTTCCTTTGGATATTCAAAAAGATTTTATGGGGGGAAGTTTCTTTTTGGGTGGCGGAAAAACAGGAATCGCAAGGAGAATTGGTTGGGACGAACCTTGTTTAACATTGACATGTAGCCCCGCTCAAAAACAAACCGAAAGGTGTCATCCAGAAGAAACAAGACCTTTTACGGTTCGAGAATATGCTCGAATTCAAACATTTCCAGACGACTGGCAATTTGCGGGTTCGCTGGCTCAACAATATAAACAAATTGGAAATGCTGTTCCCGTTAATCTTGGAAAGGAGATTGGATATTCAATTATTAAATTCCTAAATTCCTTGATTTAAATTCAAAGAGACTTGAGTTCGATATTTCCTCCTCAAGAATTTCCAGCCCTAAATTTATTGTATTCTTTGTTTTTAATGAACTGATGTTTTCATGCAAGGCTTCTACTAAATCTGAATACATATTTTGTGAACCCGTTAGTCTATACCAAAACTCTTTGCCAATATAAACGGGAAACAATTTATCTATCTTTTTATAATGCATACTCAGTTCATTTTCAGAACCATATAGTACGCCTACCACAAAATCTGTGTTGTTTATGTTTTTGAAACTATAATTTGTTCTGGCTAAATTTATGGTTGAATTAAATTTAGCTATCAAAGGAGCCACATCCTCAGAATTTATAGTATTTGGCCCTGATTTTAATTGACACCATTTTTTCCGCTTGTCTTTTTTGTCAATAAAATCGATGTCCATTCCAGATATCATCGAGCCTTCGGCTATTCCCAATTCTACAAACATCTTCTGAATAACCGCTCCAAAAGAAGTGTTAATTGATGTACCCAAAACCCTTGGGTACATCAAAGCCTTAGCAACACCTTTAGGCGTATAATTATCTTCCAGTAGTTTTGATAAATATTTAACTAGAATTGGGTTGATTTTATATGATTTTAATTTTGTGTGATTTTTTAAAATAGATTGAAGGTGGTTTTCAAATATATTTTTATTAAAGTACTCTACTATTTCTATAACTATTTGTTTTTCACTCATATATTTTTCATAGCTCCTTAATCCTAATTTTTTTGAATGCCACCCCGTTTCCGTGATCTTGCAGTCCAATTTTACCTTTAGAATATTTACCAAAGCCTTCCCAACCTTTAAATTTACTCAGAGCCACCATGGCATCCCATTCAGGCCCTTGGGTTGGATATGTTACAGCAAGCGTACCATTTTGCCAAACTGTAATTACATTTTTGAATTTTTGAATTTTTACTTCGTTCCATACCCCTGCCGGTTTTGCCACAGATGCAGAAGGAATCATGTCATACAAAGAACCCGACTTTCTATTCCCGTTTTTACCTTGTTTTGCATCAGGATGGCCATTATCATCTATAACCTGTATCTCAGGACTAGTTAAATAGGGCGTGTTATATTTTTTATCTTCAAAAACACCATAAAAAATACCGCTATTGCCTTTTTCATCAATTTTCCATTGCATTTCTAAAATAAAATTTTCATACGATACATCTGAAACTAAATCGTTTATCTTCCAATCGCTCTTGCCTTTGGCATCAAAAATCAAAGCTCCATTCTCAATTTTCCATTTGGAAGGAATTGGCTCGCCGGCATGATTATAAATATGCCAATTTGTAAACGTTTTGCCATCAAAAAGTTTTACCCATTTTTTAGATTGTGAAAACCCTTGCAAAGTCACCAAAGTGAAAAAAACTAATACCCTAAGTCTCATATTATTGTTTATATTTAAATTGAATAATCCACAAATCTAACTACTATTTTAAGACAAGCAAAGTAATTAAAAAGCCATGATTAATAATTTTAATGGATTCCTAATGTTGTTTATTTGAATTAATACTTAATTTTATGTTGTATTTTTAATATGAAGAATGGCAGAAATAACCAGAAGAAGCTTTTGGGAGGATTTTTTTAATGGTAGAGAAGCCACTAAAAGGCTTCATATAAACACCAATTTAGGGGAATTTACTCCAAAACTTAATAGATTACAAGTAGCTCACCTGTTAAGAAGAACTTCATTTGCTGTTTCTAAAGATTTAATAGACGTATACACTGGGAAAAAAGCATCTGAAATAGTAGATATTTTATTTGATCAAGCTGATAAAAATTTAAACCCTACTCCGCCTTATTTCAATGGTGACAAAATAAGAAACCCAGCTAATCTATCAGGAACGCAAAAAAAAGATGAAGAGGCCAAAGTTAATAAACACAATGGAGACTACAATTATGAATTGGGGGAGTGGTGGGTAAAACTAATGAGAGCAAATACTAGTGGTATTCTTGAAAAAATGACACTCTTTTGGCATGGCCACTTTGCGTCTCAATTTGCTGTTTGCCCTTCTATCCCTGCCATAATGATGTACCGTCAAAACGACCTATTGAGGAAAAACTTTGCTGGAAACCTTAGGACTTTATTAGAAAGGATTACTATTGACGGGGCAATGTTGCGATATTTAAATGGGGCTGAAAACAACAGCGACTCGCCCAATGAAAACTATGCCAGAGAGCTTATGGAATTATTCTCGATTGGTATTGGCAACTATTCAGAACAAGACATCAGGGAAGCCGCTAAAATACTTACTGGCTGGAAAGTAACCATGTTTACAGACGAGGGAATACCTTATGATGGGTATTTAAATCCCGTAAATTTCGATAAAAATACTAAGCTTTTTATGGGGGATGTCTTTACTGTTAATTATGAAATTAACCAACAAAATGTGTATGAAAACTCAGTAAAAAAGCTTATCAGTGTGCTTCTAAATAAAAAGGCAAAAGAAGCGGCTAAATTTATGAGTCAAAAAATATATAAATATTTTGTTTACGCTAATCCTGAAAAAGTTGACAAAATAGTTATAGATCAAATGGCCCAATTGTTATTAGACAACAACTTTGAAACAAAGCCACTGCTAAAAACTTTATTAAAAAGTCAACATTTTTTTGATGACCTCAATTTAGGTGTTCAAATAAAATCTCCATCCGAAACACTTATTGGTTTTACTCATCATTTCGTGTTTAACGACCGATACGTTAGAAACATGATGGCCGTGTTGGGTCAAGAACTATTCAATCCCCCAAATGTAGCGGGCTGGAAAGGATATAGAAGCTGGATCTCAACTAAAACTTTACCTCAAACCATTTATTTTTTAGTAGATGAAATCCTTATTACTTTTAAAAACGAAGCATTAGGGGAATGGATAAAAACATTTTCTGAACATGATAATCCAAAAAAACTTGTGGAAGGAATAGTAGAATTATTTTTTGCCCGACCACTAAGTCAAGAAAGACTAATCAAGTTTACGAATATACTACTTGCTGGTGCACCAGATTACGAGTGGTACGACATTGTAAAAAATAAAGAGCAGGCTGGTCTTAAAGTTAGAGTTTTGCTAAAAGAAATAATTAAAGCCCCAGACTATTATCTCTCTTAAAAAATGAAAAGACGGAATTTTATAAAACAATCAAGTATGGGCCTTGGGGTGGTGAGTAATCTCAACATCGGCAAAATGAACCTAAGTGCGTTTCAACCAGCAATGGTTGGAAACGAAAACGATAATATTCTAGTTGTTGTTCAGCTTTTTGGAGGGAACGATGGAATAAATACTATAACTCCTTACGATTGGGACGTTTATTATAATCTATTTAGACCCAATCTTAACATTCCAAAAAATGTAGTAACTCCAATAAGCCAAAGTCTAGGCATGGCAATGCACCCAAATTTGAAACTGGGGGTAAAAGAAGGTATGCTTGGACTTTTTAACATGGGAAAACTCTCCGTTATTCATGGAGTTGGCTATGAAAATCCAAATTTTTCACATTTTAGATCTACTGATATATGGCTAAGTGGTTTAGTGCCTCCCACCGATTCCGTTCCCTTGAGCACAGGTTGGCTAGGTAGATATTTTGACAAGTATAAAGACACCGAAAAACCAGAGAGCCCTTTTTGCGTTCAAATTGGTCAAAACCCTTCTTTGATGTTCATGGGGGAAACCTCAGAAAAATCCATAGTTTTAGAAAACGCCGATGAACTCTTCAATCAAGCCAAATCAGTAGAAAGCAATAAAGTAAACGTTAGTGGCTCTACTTATTATTTAAACGAATTTGACTATATAAATCAAGTTGGAATTCAAATAAACGATTATTCCAAAGTAATAAAAAAAGCTTTTGATGCAGGTAAAAATACAGAAAAATATACAGATAAAACGCTTTCAAACCAACTTAAATTAGTCGCAAGACTTATAGATGGCGGCTTAAAAACTAAAGTTTATTTTTTAGAATTACACGGTTTTGACACCCATTCCAATCAAGGTGGCTTAGATGGTATTCATTCCCGTTTATTGGCCGAAATGAGCGAGGCAATAAGTTCATTTCAATCTGATATAGAAAAACTTGGCCACTCAAAACGGGTATTGGGTATTACCACTTCGGAATTTGGCCGTAGACCCTATGAAAACGGAAGCATGGGCACCGACCACGGAACTTCAAATGTCATGTTTGCTTTCGGAGATGCCGTGAAGGGCGAAATAATTGGTAGTCATTTTGTGTTTCTACCCTTTCGTGACCACCAGAACTTAAGATTTAGCACTGATTTTAGAAGTATTTATTTTGAAGTCATGGTCTCTTGGTTTGGACAAAGTTCCGATTTTGCAGCAAAAGTACTGGGTTCAAAGTTTGCTTATGTTGAAAAAACAGGATTTATTAAAACAACCAAAGAAGATCCAACTTTACCACCACCTCCCGTAGTGCCTCAAAAAAATGCAGATATTAATTCGCCCAATAATCCAGAAAATCCAAGAAATATAAAAGAGCAAGATGCATTTGTGCTTTACCCAAACCCTATTCAAGGGAACTCCGCATTTTTATCCATGACACTCTATTTTCAGTGTGATGTTAAAATTACTCAAAGCTATGTCAATGGCCAGGCTTTAGGTCAAATACATCAGAAATCATATAGAGCCGGCCTTCATTCCGTATATTTAGACCTACTCGGCGGCCCTGGTTTGTATTTATTAAAAATTAAAGTAAACAATCGCTTTCATTTTATAAAAGCTTTGAAAATCTAGAATTATGTATCATTACAATCAATTTCTATTCTTCAATTTCAAGTATTAGGAAGAGCTGCAGTAAGCGACAATCTTCTCAATTTATTAGTTAGTGGGGCTTTTTTTGTTTCTATTCTTATCTTCAAAAACCAAGGCTTAAAAAGCTATTTTTGATTTATACATTTGCAGGTTTAGGTTTTTTCACCAAGGGGCCAATAGCCTTTGTAATACCAGCATCTGTATTTTTTTTGTTTTTAGGTTTCACCAAAAACTGGATTATTCTGAAAAAGATGCTTAACCCAACTTGTCTTTTGATTCTTGTAAGTAATTGACAGTCATAGACTTGACATGACAATATTTTTTATTGGGGTAACACAAACTTTTTCATACTGAAAGGTTTGGGTTGATATTTTGTTGCTTGGTATATTTCTAACGCCTGGGCTATTGGTTCACTACATTTTTTTATTATTATTACCTTTCCTTTGTCGTTTACAAACGATGTCTTCACTATTTTTTGGGTGTTCATGATGCGTGTGATATTTTTCCAGTCGTGGTTAATTCCTGCCTTCTTTAATTTATGTCGGATAGTATTTACGACCATTTAGGCTATTATTCCTAGTTGAATATGGGCTTTTGTTCTTTCGTCTTTTTGATGGTAAACAGGGCGGATGTTGAGGTCGGTTTTTAGTACTCTAAAAGTCGCCTCAATTTCGGTAAGAGTATTGTAGATGTCCCATATTATT
>JANOMP010000358.1:0-14193 GCA_031420365.1 Cytophagaceae bacterium | reverse complement strand
AATAATGCTGTTTTTGTGTTTTTTTCTTCGAAAGTATTCATTTTTTTTCGAAGCCTACCAATACACTAATATACTATAAATTAATCATTTATCCTAATTTTTAAATGCGAATTCCCTGTTCAGTTAAAGTAGTTGCTGCAGGTGTTGATTACTCATATTTACATTCTTCACCAAATCGATTGAAGAATACTATTACGATTAGTGGCTCTGGAACAAATGCAGGATTTATTAATTTTTGGAGAGAGCCAATATTCGCCTCTGATTGCATAACTGTTCGTGGGAAGTCTGATGCTGAAACATTGATCCTGCTACAATATTTACATTTCATTCAACCTCATATATTAAATCAAGCAACTGGATCTGCACAACCGCATGTATATCCAAGTGATATAAAAGTTTTAAATTATGTAGTTCCACCTGCTCCATTGATTGAAAATTATGGGAAAGCAGTAATACCTATGAATGAAAAAATAGGCACTAATTTAATCGAAAACTAAAAACTAGCCGAACTCCGAGATTGGTTATTACCGATGCTAATGAATGGCCAAGTAAAAGTTAAAGAAGCAGAAGAATATATACAAACACCAAATAACCTATCCATGGCCGCCGAGCCGGAGGTGGGGTATGGGGAGTAATATGGAAAAGAACCTATATCTTGCTATATATAAAGCATCGTTAAAAAATGGAACAGCATTTTTAAAGGAAGCTAAAATATTATTTGATAATGAATGTTACGCTAGGTCTTATTTTTTAGCATATTCTGGATTGGAAGAGATATCAAAATCCCAAATGGCAGCTGATGTATATACAGGATATAAAGATGAATCTTTTTTTAAGGAATTATATCGAAACCATAAAAAAAAGGTAGAAAGAGTAAAATGGGCACATTTAGATTCTTTAGATTTCTCAGTAAATGGGTATATGATTAAAGAAATAACAGGGTTAGATTTTCAGAATATTGAGGAATCAACTTTCGAAAAAAGGCAGATGTCTATGTACATTGATGTTGATTTAAAGACAAATAAAATTTATAATCCCTTAGTAGAATTCAGCGAAAAAGAAGCATTTGGAGTTATTCATATTTTGGAGACAGCTATATCACGAATATATGAAATGGTTGAAGATTGGGGACACCAAATTGGTACAAAAGGATTTATGAAATAAATATATCTATAAAAATGGCTAATATATTTAAATATCAATATATGACTTGTGATCTTACTACAAGGCAAAAAAAAATCTTTTTAGATTTCTTTTTTGTTATTTATTATTCTGTAAATACTTAGTTGATAGTAAGATGTATTTTTAAATTCATTTTTTATGTTGAAAAATTTTTCTATTTTTGTTTTCTGGAATCCTTGATTTACCGATAAATAAATTAAATGCTACGACCACTATTAGATAATACATACGTTGAACAGTTTTTAGAAGGAGTTTGCGATAATTCTGATTCCATATTAACCACAAATATAGCTTCCAAAGTAGTGGATGCAGAAATATTGCTTTATCAAAATGGCAAGGGTTCGACTTTGGAGAATTTAAATATTAGAACTAAGGCCTATAGAGAGGAAGACAAGCGTTGGTTACTGAGAGAGCAAATAGTTAATGAATTATTTACTCTAAAGCGATTGGTAAAAGACGATGATATTAAGTTGGGAGAAGGGGGAGCTTTACCATGGATAGACATGAAAAAAGACAGAGAAGCGTTTATAGTTACAGGACCTCCAGCAAGTGGTAAATCTGGGATTTGTGAAAAAATTGCTGATTGTTACGGTGCTGTTATTTTAGATTCGGATTATGCAAAACGTAAAATGCCCGAGTATGATGCAGTGGTAGGTGCCTCAAAGTGTCATCAAGAATCAGGATTGTTAGTGCTTGGTGGTGCTTATTTAAATCAATTTAGATTTGCTACATTATTAGATCGTTGTAATTCTGAAGGTATAAATATTGTAATTCCGAAAATAGGTGATTCGTCCGAAAGTATTATGGAATTGACAAAACAACTTAAGAGATTTGGATATCATGTTCATTTAACTTTATTAGGATTAGATAGAAAGGTAGCTACATTTAGAGCGGTAAAAAGATTTCATGCTACTTCAAGATATGTCCCTTTAAGCATTGTATATGATGTGTATGGTAACGAACCAACAATATCATATTATAGAATAAAAAACTTTCATTCTGATGAATTTGTTAGCCTAGGGATGTTGTCTAATGACGTTTCCTTGGGCTCGAAACCCATTGTTGTTGAAAGCGCTGTTGGTAATCCAGCACAGTTATTTTTGTAAAAAGACCATAATGGTATGATATATGTGTTGTTTTTCTTATATTTAGTGTTATTTTTGTAAACAAGAATAATAATATTCTTAATCAACTATGCAAGACAAAAAACGAGCTCTATCAATGGGGGCAGTGAAAAAAAGATTCGGTATATTTGCTCCGAAATCTAACAAATACGAAGCGAGTAGAAGAGTCGGAATGGCAATTTCCCAATTGGAAACTAACGAAATAAGGCAGTTTACTTTGTATATACCTTTTGAAGAAAGGATAAAATCCAATCCTAATTTGAAGCGGATATCTGTTCCAAAATAAATCTATATGTTGCTTAAAATTAACCACTTAAGAACTTTCTCTATTATTAGAGCAAAGTAAGCAACAGGTTACTGCTCAGGTCAATAGCACACTGACAATACTATTTTGGCAGATGGGCAAACGTATAAATGAAGACATACTCCAAAACAAGAGAGCAGAGTATGGCAAACAAATTGTGTCGACACTGTCTACACAATTAGAAATTAAATATGGCAGAAACTTTACTGAGAAAAACGTAAGGAGGATGATGCAGTTTGCCGAACAATTTCCTGATAATGGAATTGTCGTTACACTGTCACGACAATTGAGTTGGTCGCATTTTTTGGTATTAATACCACTTAAAACCCAAGTGGAAAGAACGTATTATGCCATAGAAGTTTCTGGTCAAAATTTAGGAGTGTGAGAGTTACGTAAGCAAATTACCAGTAAAACTTTTGAGCGTAGCAGTTTGGCTAATTTGCAAAATACTAGTAAACACCCAGCTATACACAATACTTTCAAAGACCCATATTTTTTAGATTTCTTAGGACTACAAAACACCTATTTTGAAAAAGACTTAGAGGCCGCCATATTGAGAGAGCTTGAGTCATTTATTTTGGAGTTAGGTAAAGGCTTTGCATTTGTAGAACGCCAAAAACGAATGATAATTGATGGCGAGGATTTTCATTTAGATCTACTTTTTTATCACAGAAATTTAAAACGTTTGGTGGCCATAGAGTTAAAGTTGGGTAAGTTTGAAGCCCAACACAAAGGACAAATGGAGCTGTATCTAAAATGGTTAAACAAATACGAAAGAGCAGAAGGAGAAAATACCCCAATAGGCCTAATACTATGTGCTGAAAGTAGCCGAGAACAAGTGGAATTATTAGAAATGCACAAAGACGGCATAATGGTGGGCGAATATTGGACCGAACTTCCACCCAAAAAAGAGCTCGAACAAAAGATACACAGCATCTTAATAGAGGCAAAAGAACGAATAGAACGCAACAAATTGATGATGTAAATTTCGAAAGTAGCATAATGTAATCACCCTTAAATAAAATGGAACTCAGCCGCATACAAAAAGTGTAATTAAGAGAAATCTGGAAACACGAAGCCACCAATTTTACAAGGTGGCTAGCCAAGCAGGAAAACCTAGCTCTGCTAAGAGAAGAGATAAATATAGAATTAACAGTTATCGAAACCGAATATAATGTCGGAAGGTTTAATGTGGATATTTATGCCCAAGAAACAAACACTGGAAGAAAAGTTATCATTGAAAACCAATTAGAAAGAACCGATCACGACCACCTGGGTAAACTAATCACCTATGCCTCTGGTGTGGATGCAGAAATAATTATTTGGATAGTAAAAGATGGCCTTGAAGAGCACCAGCAAGCACTTGAATGGTTAAACGAAAACACAGACGAAAGAATCAATTTTTTCCTAATACGAATGGAAATCTGGAAAATTGGAGACTCAAATCCTGCTCCAAACTTTCACATATTAACCAAACCCAACAATTGGTTCAAAACTATAAAACAATCACTAAGTGCGGCAAACTTTAGTGAAACCCAAACGCAGCAATTAAAGTTTTGGGATAGTTTTAAAGAATATTGCGAGTCAAACAAAATCAATCTCAGCCTACGGAAAACCTACCCTCAGCATTGGTACGACATTTCCTTTGGCCGCTCAGACTGCCACATTGGGCTGACTATCAACTCCCAAAAAAAGGAAATTGCCTGCGAGATATACATTCCAAACTCAAAAGAGACTTTCAGTGAATATAAAAAGCACGAATAGGAAATAGAGGCAGATTTGGGCAAATTACATTGGATGGAATTACCTTCTAAAAAAGCCTGTAGAATTAAACTAAACACCAAAGCAGACTTTTCAAAAGAGTCAAACTGGAAAGAATACTTCAAATGGTTTTCTGACCAAGCCTTGAAATTTTAGGAGACTTTTAATAAGTATTGAGACATGAAAGAGTTCCTGTTTGTTTTTACCGATTACTTAAAAGGAAATCCAACCTATCCTGACATTATTTATATTCGTCTTTATCTCAAATAAGCCAAAGCCTTATCAACAAAAAACCGTCCTGATTTTAATCAGGACGGTTATGTTTATTTTAGAATAGCAAATAAGGTAAGTCGGAATCCGTTAAGAGCCACACATTTCACATCCTTCCGGGTTGTCTAATGAACACTGCATGGCAGCATATTTCTGTTCTTCTTCGCTCATTTCAAAAGTGGAAGCGGCTTTCATTTTTGCCTCGTTTTCTTTTGCATAGGCTTCATAGTCTAAAGGCTTTTCTTCCACTTTTTCTGTTACAGGAATTTTTTCAGCCAATGCTTGTCTATCCACGGTAAACTTCACTGCATCAGTTGCCGCTTTTGTTCTTAGATAATACATACCCGTTTTTAATCCAGCCTTCCAAGCGTAAAAATGCATTGAAGTTAGCTTGGCAAAATTAGGGTCAAGCATAAAGATATTTAAGGACTGACTTTGACAAATAAAGGCTCCTCTGTCTGCTGACATATCGATAAGCGTTTTCTGTTTTATTTCCCAAGCCGTTTTATATAATTCCTTTAGATGATCTGGAATAGCGGCGATATTCTGAACTGATCCATTCGCTGCAATCATTTCGTTTTTCATTCCATCGTTCCAAAGACCAATTTTTACTAAATCTCTTAATAAGTGTTTATTCACCACAACAAATTCTCCAGAAAGAACTCTTCTTGTATAAATATTAGAAGTGTAAGGCTCGAAGCATTCGTTATTTCCTAAAATCTGACTTGTTGAAGCGGTAGGCATAGGGGCCAAAAGTAGTGAATTTCTCACTCCATGCTTCATCACTTTTTCCTTAAGTACTTTCCAATCCCAAAGGCCAGAATCTGGAGTTACTCCCCACATATCAAACTGGAAAATCCCCTGAGAGATTGGTGAGCCTTCCCATGTTTCGTAAGGCCCTTCTTCTTGGGCTAATTCCATTGAGGCTTCCATTGAAGCATAGTAAATGGTTTCGAAAACGTCTTTGTTGAGCTTTTGGGCTGCCTCAGAATCGAAAGGCATCTTCATCAAAATGAATGCATCTGCCAATCCTTGAATACCAATACCTATTGGTCTGTGTCGCTTATTACTTTTCTCTGCCTCTGGCACAGGGTAATAATTAACATCAATTATTTTATTAAGGTTTCTAGTAACTACCTTGGTAATTTCATAAAGATTTTTGAAATCAAATCCATCATTTCCTCCATTCTCGGTAGTTTTTACAAATTTAGGTAATGCAATAGAGGCCAAATTACAAACCGCAACCTCGTCTGGAGAAGTAAACTCCATTATTTCAGTACACAAATTGGAAGATTTAATCGTTCCAAGATTTTTCTGATTTGATTTTTTGTTGGCAGCGTCTTTATAGAGTATATAAGGTGTACCTGTTTCTATCTGAGACTCTAAAATATCAAACCAAAGCTCTTGTGCCTGAATAACCTTTCTGGCTCTTCCTTCTGACTCATACTTTTCATAAAGCCTTTCAAATTCGTCGCCATGACAATCCGCCATTCCTGGGCATTCGTGAGGACAGAAAAGTGACCAAGTAGCGTTGGCCTCCACACGCTTCATGAAAAGATCTGGAATCCACATGGCATAGAATAAATCTCTCGCTCTTGCTTCTTCCTTCCCGTGATTTCTTTTCAATTCTAAGAATTCAAAAATATCTGCATGCCAAGGTTCTAAATAAATTGCAAATGAACCTTTTCTTTTACCACCTCCTTGATCTACATATCTTGCAGTATCATTAAACACTCTTAGCATTGGAATAATGCCATTTGAAGTACCGTTTGTTCCTTTAATATAACTTCCGGTGGCTCTAACATTATGAATTGAAAGCCCTATACCTCCAGCTGACTGCGAAATTTTGGCAGTTTGCTTTAAGGTATCGTAAATACCTTCAATACTATCGTCTTTCATGGCAAGCAAAAAGCAGGAAGACAATTGAGGCTTAGGCGTACCTGCATTGAAAAGAGTGGGAGTGGCATGAGTAAACCATCTTTCAGAGAGCAGGTTGTAGGTTTCTATCGCCTTATCTATATCATCGCTATGAATACCTACAGCAACTCTCATTAGCATATGTTGAGGGCGTTCAACAATTTTATTATGCAATTTTAACAAGTAGGATTTTTCAAGCGTTTTGTAACCAAAGTAGTCATAGCCAAAATCTCTATCATAAATAATACAAGAATCTAACAATGCGGCGTTTGCTTGTATGACTTTCCAGACATCCTTCGCAATCAAAGAAGCGTTTTCACCCGTTTTTGGATCTGTATATTGATAAAGCATTTTCATTGTACCTGAAAATGATTTAATGGTATTTTTGTGTAGATTTGAAATTGCAATTCTGGCTGCTAATGTGGCATAATCCGGATGCTTTGTGGTCATCGAGGCTGCTGTCTCTGCGGCAAGGTTGTCAAGTTCTGAGGTAGTAACGCCGTCATAAATACCAGAAACAACTTTCATGGCCACTTCTACGGGCTGTACAAAATAAGAATCTAAGCCATAGCATAATCTTTCAATCCTTGAAGTTACTTTGTCAAACTTTACAGACTCACGGCGTCCATCTCTCTTTATAACATACATAATTCTTATAGAATTTTAGGGGTAAAGTGTAATATTAATTTCAAGGCTAATTGGTATCTCTTAAATGTCAAAATTAGATAAAAAAAATAAAATAAAAAACCTGGTTTTTTCTTGTATTTTTCAATTATTAAAATATTTCCTAGTACTGATTTAAGCTTGGTGCTAACTATCAACATTTTAAAAAATTCACATCATGAAAAATTACAAAAGCAAAAGTTATCCACAATTTTTTTACGAAATATTTTTGATTATTTTTAAATAGTCCAAAATGAACACTGAACAAAAATAAGTGAAGATATTTTATAAAAAAAGAGAATTGCCAAAAGTTTTCCACATTTAATGCATTCATTATTAATCGTTACATTCCATTATCAACATTCCGCCCGATTCAAAAGAAATTTCAACATTTCCATCCAAAAGAGCCTCATTACTATTTCCAATTCGAATTCCTAGCCTTAAGTCTTCCTTAACTAGCCTGTATTTTAAATTTTTAGTAACAATTCCTTTTGCTTCATATATTGGAATCAAAGAGATAAGAGAACCTGCTTTATACCATTTTATAAATAGATTTGGAAGTGGCAAAATTGGGTAGATTATCGAGTAGTCATCAAGCATCTTAATTTTGATACTTTTTGCGTATTTTACAAGGTTAGAAATATTGGCTATTGTGTGGTCGGCCCTGCGGCCTGTTGCCCAAGTAATATTAACTGCGGGATGTCCTCTTTCAATTAAAAAATCTAATGCCTTTTCTAAATCTGTTTTTTCTTGGTCAGGGGCATGAATAATTTCAATTGGAAACTGCCTTTGTTTTATTTCGTCCATTGAAATGGCCAAATCATCAAAATCTCCAAATACTACATCCACTTTTATTCCTAAAGACAAAACCCTCTCTATGGCACCGTCCAGTACAACAACAAACGGGCTCCATTCTAAAAGTTGATTGAGCAAATTCATAGAACAAGCCTCTCCATTAGCTATGATTAATGCCGGTTCTTGTTTTTCTCTTACAATATGGTGGGATGACATGAAACTATAAAAATAAAAAACCCAAAGTCAAGCTTTGGGTTTAAATAAAAAGAGATCACTTAGCTTCTTCCGACGGTTTTTCTTCTAAAACAAAGGCTTCTGGTAAGTTTTTAATTAAAATAGCATACCAATTAATTATTTTCTTAATATCTGTTGGGTACACACGTTCTTTGTCAAAATCAGGCATTACTCTCTTAAAAAAATCAAAAAGCTGTTTTGGAGAGGCCACCTTAGTGTCAATACCAATAGTTTCGCCTAGCTGCTCTTTCATAGTCATAAAAATTTCTGACAAGGGCACCGACTTGTTTATATCCTCGGTATAGATCGAAATTTCTTTCAATACTGAAACCTTAGCATTCGCACTTACCATTTCTCTTTTGGGATCTTGGTCTAAAGTTTCTACGATAACCCCCGCCCTACCCGGTTTAATAATTCTGTAAAGTCCAGGCTTACCAGCTATATTGGCAACCTCTTGTAATAATTCCATAAAATGTATTTAAGTATAAAAAACAATGCAAATTAATTAAAAATTTAGATAATTTGATTATATATCACCCTTTAAGGGCCTTAATGTCAATTCTTCAACAACTGCTTGAGGAGATAAATTGAAGGTAGCCCAAATAATATCAGCAACATCCTTTGGTATCATAAAACGCTCCTGAGGAATATCTACTCCCGCCCAGCTGCTTGTAAAAGTAGCTCCAGGCATTACAGATGTCACTTTTATCTTTGTTTCTTTTAACTCTTCTCTTAAACTTTTACTAAAACCTAACATGGCAAATTTTGAGATTGAATAAGAGCCACTTTGTGGATAGGCCAGTAAACTGGCAATAGAACAAATATTAAAAACATGGGCATCATGCCCATTCTTATTAATAAATGGCAAAAGACTTCTACTTAAATAATAAGCACTATATAGATTAGTATTTAACATAGTCTCTAAATTACCATCTGATTCTTCCAAAAGTTTTCCTGGCATAAAAACACCAGCATTGTTTACTAATACTTTAATGCTTTGATCCAGCTCTAAAATAAATTTCCCAAAAGCAATAACTTGTTCCTTTTTGGAAACGTCAGCCTGAAAAATATGACAATTCACTTTTGATTTATTTTCTACATCAATTTTTAATACTTTTAATTCTTCCAAAGATCTGGCACATACGGCTAAATCGAAACCTTCAAAAGCAAATTTCTCTGCAATTGCTTTACCAATACCTTTTGTAGCTCCTGAAACTATCACTAAGCCTTTAAAACTCATTTTTTATATCCCTTTTCGCAAATTTACGGACTATTATTGGCTAAAAACCTAAATTAAATAAAAAACGAAATGAATAGAAGGTCAAATTACTCGTAATGATTACCTTTGTAATGAATTAAAACCAAAGTTTTATGCTAAGTACACTGGGTAAATTTTTTATTTTTCTCCATAATCTTTTCAAAAGAAGAGAGACTGCCAAAGTTTACTGGACAAGATTTATAGACGAATGTATTATTATTGGAATTGATTCAGTAATAATCATTTCAATAGTAGCCTTATTTATAGGTGCAGTAACTTGTGTTCAAACTTATGCTAATTTAGTTAGTCCAGTAATACCAAAATATATTGTGAGTAATATAGTTAGAGATATGACACTTCTTGAACTGTCCTCTACTTTTATGTGCGTGGTATTAGCTGGTAAAGTGGGTTCCAACATCGCGGGAGAGTTGGGAACAATGAGAATAACTGAACAAATAGATGCATTAGAAGTGATGGGAATAAATTCTATCTCTTATTTAGTCCTACCTAAAATTTTGGCGGCAGTATTTACATTTCCAATTTTAACCATTTTTTCAGGCTTTTTAGGAATTTTAGGTGGCTATTTGGCTGGTACTATATCGGGTATCCTTACGCCTGAACAATACATTTATGGTATTCGATTTTCTTTTATTCCATTTAACGTGACTATTTCGATAATAAAAGCCTTTGTATTTGGATTCTTGATAGCAAGTATTTCAGCTTATAAGGGATATTATACAAGAGGAGGTGCACTAGAAGTAGGTAAAGCCTCCACTTCTGCAGTTACTAATAGTTGTATTGCTGTTTTAGTGGCTGATTATCTTTTAGCTGAATTATTGACATGATAGAAATAAAGAATATAAGTAAGGCTTTCAATGGAAAGGTGGTTTTAGAAGATGTTTCGGGGGTTTTTAAAAAAGGGGAAACGAGTTTAGTAATTGGAGCAAGCGGAACTGGAAAAAGTGTTTTACTAAAATGTATGCTCGATTTAGTGACGCCTGAAACGGGTCAAGTGTTTTTTGATGGAAGAGAGTTTTTGGGCATGGAAGAGTATGGTCGTAAGGATATTAGAAGAGAAATGGGGGTATTGTTCCAAGGTGGAGCTTTGTTTGATTCTAAGACCGTCTCTCAAAATATTAAGTTTCCATTAGATATGCTAACTAACTGGGGAGAGAAAGAAAAAATAGACCGTGTAGATTTTTGTTTGCAAAAAGTAGGTCTTGAAGGAACGGGACAAAGTATGCCTTCTGAGATATCTGGAGGAATGAAAAAAAGGGTGGGTATTGCAAGAGCTATAGTAATGAACCCAAAATACCTGTTCTGTGACGAACCTAATAGTGGCTTGGACCCTCTTACTGCTATTAAAATTGACGAATTAATAAAAGAAATTACAGATGAATTTAATATAACAACATTAGTAATTACCCATGATATGAACTCCGTGCTTTCTATTGGAGACAAAATAATGTTTTTATATAAGGGTAAAAAAATTTGGGAGGGCGATAACAAGTCTATTTTTACCACTCAAATTAAAGAGCTAGACGAATTTGTTTTTTCAAACCAAGCTTTGAAAAAATTAAGAGGATAATACAGATGCGTTTTTTTGTACTTATTTTTTTTATTTGCCCCTTGAGTTTTGCACAAAAACTGGAACCTCTTTTTGATATGTCTTTAACTTTTCAATTAGATTCTGCATTAAATTTTCTAATAAATTCCCAATTAAAAACTACACAAGAGGGAAAACAATACGCTGGTGAATGGAAATCATTTATGGAACTAAATGAGCCCTATTTCTTTCTTGGCAAAAAACAAAAAGCCCAAGATTCAAATTGTTTCACAGTATCTGCTATTCATAACTTTATATCTGAAATCTATTTAAAAGACACATCGAGGCATGTTTTACTTCCGATTTTAACTAATGCTTATAAAGAAATTATAACCTACCAAAATGGCATGAGGTTTAATTTTTGGAAAAAATTACCTCCAAATAGGAAGCTTAAATGGGTAAATGAACCATCCCCTCAGATGTTGGTCCGAAGGCCAACAAACTTTAAATTAGGACTAAGATTTATAAACAATGCCGCCAACATTCCGGAAGATGCTGACGATACTTCTTTGGGGAATTTAGCCTCTTATTATCAAAATCAAATTTTTGGGTCAAAAGAAATTTTGATTCCACCTAAAAAATTTGATGAATATCTAGATTTTGAACGAAATAATAGAAATTGGTTTAATGTTTTATTTCTAAGATATCCGAATTCAAAAGCCTTTTTAACTTGGCAATATCCTGAGTATGAATACGGACAATGGAACGTGGTAAAATCTGCATTAAGTATTTTTCTTATTTTTTTTCCAGGCAGCTCCTCAAAACCAGTGGCCTATAAACCTTGGGTGCCTTTCGGGGCTAATGAAGTAGATATAGTTGTAAATGCCAATGTGATTAGTTACTTATCTATTACTAATCAAGCACATAAAAGCATTGGGTATTTTCCTGCACAAGAACTTATTAACCATAAATTAAATGAAAGATCGTGGGTTAATAGCTCGGTTTATTATTCAAATCAGTATCATATTCATTATGCAGTTAGTAGAGCATACGCTCTAGGGGCAAATAATTTAAAAGAATCTTGCCTAATAATTCTTAAGGATATAATTGAAAAACAAGAAATTGATGGCAGTTTTAAAAGCAGAAGTTTTATAAACAAATATGACCAAATTCAATCAACAGCTTATGCATTGCACGCACTTTTAGAATTAAAGAAATCAGGTTTTAATGTACCAAACAAAAACATTTATATGGCTATTAATTACCTACTAGAAAACAAAAAAACGTCTAAAAACGGCATATTTTGGGATGGCGGTGTGTTTTTTTCCGGAGGGACGGTATTAAGAAATATCTTATTTTGGAAATCGGATGAATATACTACTGCCCTTATTGCCAAATGTTTACAACAATATTTACTTTTAAATATTTAGTGTTCCCTTAAATGCTTTTCCAAGGTTTCAGGATTTCTCACTACTTTTTTCAAATACTTAAACAATTTTCCAGCATGTGAAGCATCCACAACTCGGTGGTCTAGGGCGGCTCCTAAAGTCATAATTCTTCTTATCTCTATTTGATTATTTACCACCCAAGGTTTTTTGCATATTCCTCCCAACATCATTACAAAAGAAATATTTGCAGTAGGCAAAAGAGCAGGAAATCCGTTGTCGAGTCCTAAAGAACCAATATTTGATAGAATAAACGTACCGAAACTATTTGCCGAAACCCCAATAAACGGAATTGAAAGACCCCAATCCATTGTGATTGTTTTAATGCTATTATAAATAATCCCTCTAAATGGCCACGGAAATATTGATAACTTGTCTTTCATTTTCATAGTGTCATTTTCATTGCCTTTTTTGGTCTTAGTTATTTCAGCAGAAAGTTTTACAACAGCCTCCATTAAATTTAGTTCATCTACTTTTAACATTTTAACAGAACCCATTTCCCCTCCCGGCAATAAAACACTTACGGTGGCATCTATTTGGCTAAAGCTAAGTACATTGCCACGTTTAATATAGGTATTTAACTCAGGTATTTCTTCTTTTATGGCCCTAGCCACAGCTAATAAAAAAATATGGGTTAATGTTACTTTAAGCCCTTCATTTCGCTTTTTTGCAACATAAACTTCCAAATCTGTAATATCAATTTCCACAGAGCCAAAAATCTTTGAATCGCTAGGTTTTTTATAAATAGTAGAGGCAGACTTTCGCCATGGGGTATTAAGTTTTTTTGTCAAAATCTTTTAATTTTAAACAAAAATAAAGAAGATTTAATAAGTAGCATAATAAATGGAAGGCTTTAAGTCAATTGGTTAAAAGCAAAAGAATATTTTCATAATTGAATAAAAGACATACAACTAATTTTAGAAAGCTGATTGATTAAGGATCTGATACAAAATAACCTTTACATTTTGTCTCTTTCTTTTGCCTTTTTTCTGCGTTAAAAAATCATTGAATAGCTATACTATTTAAAGATTTTTTGCCTTGAAAAATAACAAAATAAATTCGTCAATTCTGTAAAGGTTAATTTCTTAACAGATCCTAACTAATTTTTGAAATAGTTTTCCCTACTATTATTGCCGAATTTTTCATATTTTCTAATTCAAACTCTACCGCCACTTTAATAAGTTCGGCAATGTTTAAATTATTTAAATCTTCCATTGAACTTATTGGCATATGCCGAATTAATTTTCCTGTACCCTTTAAAAGTTTATGAGGATCATTTAATAAAGTGCCTTTGTTAAATCCTAGATTTAAGTGATTGTTATAAATTGGAATCATACAAAATGCATTAGAAAGTTTTTCTGAAATAGAGAAAACCGAGGTAAGGGCGTGGGTGTGATAAAGCAATACGTTGCTTTCAGGATAGATGTCCAAAATATATGCCCGCAAATTAGTGAAGAGCTCAATTACGCCTAATTCTTTGTATTTAAGTAAATTAAAAAAATCTGGATGAATATTTCTGTTCATGATTTTCTCTAATTCCATTAGATATTATGGGGTCAGGGACAAAAGTTGGGGATTAAGTTAAAAAGAGATACATTTGGGTCAAAAAAGTTATCGAACCAATAGACCTTAAATTAGTGCATCAATTATTTCCATCTGGATTGATGGATTATTTTGAGATAACCGATTTTCAA
>JANOMP010000357.1:0-1311 GCA_031420365.1 Cytophagaceae bacterium | reverse complement strand
ATTTCGGTGGTTTTACTGCTCCTTTCTGAAAATATGGAGTTTGAGAATAGCTAAGATTGCTTATTAATAAAAAAAACAGAAAGAAATTAATTGCTTTTTTCATCTTGAATATAAGTTACATCAAAACTTTATAGTCACGCTTTTTCCCGCATAAACCCCTTGTGGTAAATTTACTATTACTAGCGTTTCCTTCTTTTTTTGATTTTGGATACATACAAAATCTTCCCCTTTAGAAAAATAAAGCCCTGATAAGGTGACTACAATTTTCCCTAAATTTCTGGATGGATCGGCCACTGAAAGTGTACTAATTTTATTGTCTTCCATTTTCAACATGGCCATTCCTTGGCTGTTCATCGTAAACGTTTGTCCATTTGCTATTTCTACTTCCCCTGATTTATAAAAAGCTAATTGAATAATTTTTAATTTATTATGCTTTACTGCCTGCAAATCTGGAGTGTTCGATAAAATGTCAATATGACGATTAACAGTACTTGTTTCACTTAGCTCTTGGATAGATACATCCGGCACTACGATATAAGCATAAGATGGGCTTTTGTCCATCTTTCTTTTTCCATGAATATCCGTTTCATTTATTTTATCCCCATGATTGAACCACAACTTAAATACCTCCTCGCTCACCAATTCCTTACTGATATTTTTTTGATCGGTTATGTCAGACCATCTTCCCGTTTCGGTTTTATTTGAAATATTGATAGTACTTGGTTCTGCAAAAATATAGCCAATTTTGTCATGGTGAATCCATTTTACATTTTCAGAAACTCTGTTTCCCTTTTCCAGAATATTTTGCTTACCCTCTTGCATCATACTTACTTCACTTTTCAATAATACCTGATTTATTGTGGTTACAATTGGCAAATTCTTTTTTGGTTTTATTCCAGCTCCCAAACAAACATACTCCTTGTCAAAAAAGAACCATGACTTTTTAGCCTCCAGCATATCATGAGGGCTTTTAAAATCAAAAGCCACCGCTCCATACATTTCATCAGTTACGCCACCCACAAATCCTGTAAGACCTTCTTTCTGAATTTCTGTAGGACCTGGTAGATTTGGCTTTTGCATTGTGGTAGTTCCAGATATTTTTTGCCAATCATATACTGCCCATATATTTTGGTATTCATCCCCTTTTAAAACTAAATAATTGGTGCCATCTGCTCTATGATGAGTCGTTTTTCCAGGTCCATTGTAAGGAACTTCCATATTTTGGTTTCTTGTTGAAAACATTCGAACACTCGTATAGAAATTAGGTCTTTGAAATACGAAATGCTCTGTTTGCCAAAAGAATTTAGCGAA
>JANOMP010000356.1:0-13262 GCA_031420365.1 Cytophagaceae bacterium | reverse complement strand
ATAAAAATTCTCCATTTCAAATTTTTAAAACGATCATTTTTGTGATCAAAGGAATTCATTTTGTTTTTTATTTTTTCTAGGATGCCAGTAAAAATTTACCTATTTTTTACTTTTTTTTAGGTATATTTTTTATTATTATTCAAATTCATAAACAAAGGCAAAAAAAATGGAATAACCAACATTGACATTACCAAGCCCCCAATTGTTCCTACACCAAATGCAAACCAAAAAACCTCTTTTTCGCCAAAAATCAAAAAAGGAATCAGGCCCACAATGGTAGAAAATACAGTAGAAAATACAGGTAGTATTTTATGATTGAAGGCTTTACGGTATAGGTGCAAATCTGATACTTTTGGAAATTTACGTTTCAAAATGTTGTATTCTGATATAATAAATATTGCTGCACTTACCACATTGCCACTTAAAAGAATAAAAGAGGCATAACCACCTTGATCGAAATTAAAATCGAAACAATAGAAAACTAGAAACACACCTATAAATGAAAGCGGTATAATTAAAATTAATGCCAATGGTTGTAAAAATGATTCAAATATTATAGCACAAACTATGTAAATCAAAAGAATTACAAGACCTATTAACCAATATTGGGTAGCTTTCCCTTCATTTTGCCAATTGTAACTTTGCTTTTTAGCCGAATATCCAAGGGGCATTTTTTGATTTATTTGCGTCAGACTTTCATCCAGAAAACGCTCACCAAAGTAATTGCTGCCATAATAGGTAAAAACTACACTTCTCACATATTCTTGATTTTCTTTATAAATTTCAGATATTACATTTTGTTTATTTATTCCAGCCATATATTTCATTTTTACTTTTGTAGAATCTATGTTTAAGATGCTATTTTCAAGCGACCAAATATCTCTTTTGATACTTTCCTTAGGAATAATATTTACCGGATAATATTGGTTTTCATTAAAAATATACATATCAGCTACTGGCATGGAACTCAAATCACTGAGTTTTTGAGCTAACTTATTTTTTGAAATATTATTTGTAGCTAAGAGTTCATTATCAATTTCTAAAGTATATTCGTATAGATTTTTACTCGCATACCAGCTCCTACTTTTGTTGATATTTACATTTTGTATTCTTGGGTGTTTTTCTAATAAACTTTTGAATGCCTTTGCTTGCCTTTCCAATTCATTATAGTTGTAACCTTTCATTTGAACATTAAAAGAAGGAGATTCGCCATTATTGACATTTTGACTAAAACCCTGACCTACACCATAAATATCCCAGTCTATGCCACTCATATCTATGGAAGCCTGAATCATTATGCTTTTCATTCTATAAGCAAAACCTTCATTTTCGGCTTTTTCTGTAAAATATATACTCATTTGACCGTTTTGTGCAGAATACACATTACTTATACATTTATCCACCTCTGCATATTTCAAACATTTATTTTCTAATATTTCAAATATCTCGTTCATTTGCTCCAGACTACTGTTATTAGGTAGGCCAGCATTTATGTAAAGTACAGTACGCTCAGGGCTAGCATAATATCCGGCTTCATATACATTTTGTACAAACAGGCGTAGGCTCCCACCCATACCTTTATTGAGTATTGGTCTTAGGTTTTCTTGAAACCAGTCGTTTGCAAACACAAAATTGTATATTTCATGACCTTTGGTTTTTACTGATAGCTTGTCAGGAAGTAAAAAAATGGGTATTCCAAAAGCCAGTAGGCTTGCTAAAAATAGTACTTTTTTGAACCTCAACAGCAAGATAAGCATCTTTAAATATAAATTTGAAAGCCAGACTTTAAAAAAAGAAGGCTTTTCACTTTGATAAATATCGTAACTCTCCCATATTTTTTCCATTAGTGCTGGTATCAAAAACAGCGAAACTAACAATGAAGCTAAAAGCGTAATTACCAACACTATCGAAAAATCAGAAAGGAGTACTTTACTCTCATCGGGTAAAAAGAATATCACAACCAAACCAGCAATAGTGGTCAAAGTGGCACCTAACAAACCAGTAAATACCTTTAAGTTTTTATGCCGCTTATAGTGATCTATCATAACTATAGCATTGTCAATAATTAAACCAAGCGACGTTGTGAGGGCTGCCAGCGAATATAAATGTATCTCTATTTTGAAAATATAAAAAAATATACAGGCAATAGAAAGGTTTGCAATAAGGCTAAATAGCATTAAGCCCATATACCACCATTTGCGTATAGTAAGCCCTACAAACACCAAGAGAATAAGTAATGCTAGAGCTGCCTGTATGCCTATTTTCTGTAGGTTTTCTTTTATGTATTCACTACTATCTTGTTCAATTTGTAAGGCATACATATGGGGGAATAGGCTACTAATTACTACTATTTTTTCCCTTATTTGGGCAGAAAGTGCTATCTGATTAACCCCTTTTTCGTTCGATATAATTAGATTTAATGCATTTTGGCCATTTATTCTATAATATTGTGTGGCGAATTTTTCTGTTTTTTGAATGCTCGCTATGTCTTTTAAGTATATTAATTTACCATTATTTTGGCCTATCAATATATTCCAGTTCTGACCTGTAGTGCTTTTTAAACTTATGTTGGTGTTATTACCGTTGGCGGTTTTATATATGCCTAAGCTTTCTTGTTTAAAATGTCGCTCTAGTGCAGCTTCAATCGTTTCTTCTATAAAACCATATAATTCCAGAGCTTCCAAATCATAGGTTACAGTGTATTCATTCGTATTGCCCCCCATTATGTTTACTTCATAAATACCTGCAATCGAAGCTAGTTTTGGTCGGATGTTTTCGTTTAAGTATTTAGTAAGTTCCGTTGCATTGGCGTTCCCGCTAAATTGGAGCGTCATAAATGACTCTTGCTGTTGGCTATTATCGGGGGCATTGAGCTGTATGCTAGGATAGCTTGCTTCTTTGGGTAGGCTAGGATAAAGTGAGCGTAAAGCCATAGCTACTTCAAAACGTAGCTGATCAATATTTGTGTGTTTTTTTAGTTCAAGACTCACGTAGCCATAATTGTAACCCGAAACCGATGTTATTTTTTGAATGCCTTGTAGAGTACTTAGCCTAGCTTCTATTTTTGAAGTTATTTGCTGCTCTATTACCTCGGGCGAAGCCACATTTTGCGTGTAGCTCACCACTATGCTGCCACTGGCTACACTTGGGCTCAGCTGTATTGACAATAAGGGTATTACCGCCAAACCCACAAATGTAAGTATTACAAAAAACAAAATTATCTTGAAGCTAAACTTGGGCAAGGAAACTATCATTAATAGACAAATGTATAAAATTCTTGAATACAGTCATTTAGTACATTTTACTAATCTAAGCTGCAATTAAAAAATCAGCGACTTTTTTTGAGATTTTAGATTTGTCTTTATTACATTTGTTGAACCACCTTAAAAAAAAATTATGCAAATCCCCCAAAACATTAGCGACCATGAGAAAAGCATTTTATACATGCTCTCTCAGGGCATGCAGAACAAGTGCATTGCCAATGCTCTTTGCCTAAGCGAGCATACCATAAAAAATCACAAGGCCAACCTTTGCCGTAAACTAAGCCTCAGCAGTACTACAGAATTATACGTATGGGCAAGCCAATGCGCAACAATGTTGCAAACTTGGGGGGGGGGGGGGTAAATTTCAGTTTAAACCATTAGTGAATTTTACTAAATTTAGTGTTTCTGAGAAGATTAGTAAAATGTACTATTGCAAGAATAAATATTAATTTTCAAATTTGTTATACCAAGATGGTCTTGGGGTAAAAAATTTAATGAATATGAAAAATAAATCATTTGCAAGAAAAGCAGTAATGATAGCTGGATTAACTGTAGGATTAGCTGGCCTAAGTTCCATTTTTAATGAGGCAGCCGCATCTGGCTGCACTAATGGAAGGCCACTTATGAGTAATGGCACAAGCTATTGTTGTAATGGCGCAGGGACTGATTGTTGTGCTGCTTGCTGCTAAACCAAACAGAGGAACGTTTATTAAAATTTTCCTCTGTTTTTAAAAAAAATAATAATGAATAAAGTAATATATCTATATATTTTGTGTGTAGTATTATTTGCATGCAAACCAAAAAATAACAATCAATTTGATTTAAAATCAAACCCATTAATTCTAGATTCTTCTAAACCTAGTAAAATTAATGCCAGTTCAATATTTTCCTCACTTTCTTTTTTAGCATTAGAAAAAATGGAAGATAAGATAATTGGAAATATAAGTAAAATAATATGTAAAGATTCAATTTTATTTATAAAAACTAGAAACTCTATCTTTGCCTATAATTTAAAAGGAGAATATTTGTTCGATATATCAAATAAAGGTGAAGCACCTGAACAGTATAGAACAATTTCAGATTTTGATGTTAATGATAATATTGAAATCATGGATCATTTTAGTAAAAAAATACACGTTTATACTAAAGATGGAAAATTGAAATCTTCATGGAAATACCCTTTATTTGCTATTTCTTTTAAAAACATGAAAGATGGAAATTATGTCTTTTACAGTGGCAATACTCCCAATCTAGATAATAATTACATGTTTCATGTGTATTCTAAGGAAAAAAATAAATTAATCAAATCTTTTGTTGACATAAATAAAAAAGTAATTAATTATTTCCAATATATGGATATTGATAATTTCCCACAATTTGAGGGGCAAAAAATTTTCATGTCTGGATCAAAGATGGTTTACAAATATGATAGAGGGGGTATTTTCCCTGCTAGAGAAATAAACCTAAAAGAGTTTGAGATACCAAAGGAAGTTTACAATAAATCTTTTGAAGATGTGTCTTATTTCGATAAATATTTAGAAAAAAAGGACTATTTGTCAGCTCAAAATACTTTCTATCTTGAAAATAAAAATAATACAATCATTCCACTTTCGAGAAAAGTTAAAGAAAAATTATGGTTGTGGGAGAATAAAACCTTAAAACAAACGAAGCTTATTAATTCATTAAGTGATGATTTTAATTTTGAGAATCACATTTCTTATGAAATTAAGGACCTTTCAACAGTTGGAATAGATCAAAAAAACATGTATTTCTGGAAAGACTCAGCAGAGTTTTTGGATATTATAAAAAGATTGAGATTGAAAATAGGAGAAGAAAATTTTCGAACTTTTATGGATAGTCATGAAAATATAAAAAAAATAAGTTCCTCTACAAGTATAGGAAGCAATCCGATTATAATCATGTCTGAAATTTTATGAAAAACCAATTTACGTTATTTGTAATATTTCTAGTTTTTGCAGTATTTTTCGTATATTTTTTTAATTCGAAAAAAAATAAGGCAGAATTGAAAATTGAAGAGAAAACAAATTTTTATGAAGAAAGAATAAAAGCCATTACCATATTGCATAATATTCAAATTAAATATATTGACAACCCAATAAACTCTAAATTTAAGTCAATTAATATTTATGGAGAATCAATTGATAATAGAACTAATTTAAACAAATTGGTTCTATTTATTCCTGAGTCAGTATGTAACTTATGCTATGAGGGGTTTTTTAAAGATCTCGATCAATTAGTAGAGACATTAGGTAAAGAAAATTTTAGAATATTTGTTCCGAAGAATAGAATTTCAGAAATTCTGGTTGATTTTAAAAATAATAATTCAAAATTAGGAAGCAACATAGTGGGTGTAAATGTTGAAGAAATAAATATACAATTAGGAAAGAAACATGTGCCTTTTATGTTTTTTTTAGATGAAGATTATAGGTTGAAAAATTTATTTATTCCGAATAAATATTTAACAAATACAATAAAACAATATTTGGAACTTATTAAAAACAGATACATTATTAGTGAAAATGAGCAATTTATTGAACGATAAATAACTTATTTTAACCTTAACAACTATTTTATTTGACCATTTGCGAATTTCTTATTTGTATAATTTTTAAAATTAACTGGTTTTCTGATTAAATAACATCATACAAAGTCAAGTTTTAAAGACTTTTTTAATTCAAGAAGATTGACTATCCATTAAAAGGAGAACTTTATTTAAACAAGTGAAAATTCAAACATTTTAAAAAGTTTATTTAAATGGTTTTTTAATTTCGAAGGTTTGTTTTATGAATTTTAACTTTAAAATATGTATTCTGAAAAGTCAAAATTCATTTTTACTATTATAATTCTTTCAATATTTCTATGTTTAAATTAATTTGTGATTTTACTGATTTATGATTGGTTTAAATTTTAAGCATACATTTTGGCCATCCCTTAATATAAATAATGGGTGGCTCAATGCAAAATTTCATTTAATGAGTGTTTGCTTAAGCTATAATCAATTAAAAACCTTACATGGTAAAGTATCTTTATCAACTGATCTTAATGGATATAATTTATTAATTAATGACTTACAACTAGATTATATTATCGTTAATAAAAACTTGGAAAGTTTTGAAACTAGATTTAATAGTTTTTGGGTCTTAAAAAAATTATATTCTTTAGCACAGGAAAATAAACCATTTCTTAACGTAGATTGTGATTTCTATTTTTTTAAAAAATTAGAACAAAAATTTTCTACTTGTTCACTCATAGCTCAAAATTATGAATTTGATCATCCTTATTATATTGATACATTTAATATTGTAAATGATAATTTTGCTTATGTTCCAGATTATCTAAAAAAGGAGCCGAATGGTAGAGTTTCTGCCATTAATGCGGGTGTAATAGGAGGCACTAATACAGAATTTTTCAAAATTGTATTTAATGAGGTGCGTATTTTTATTAAAAAAAACCAAGCTTCATTTTTGAAATTCAAAAATGTTGATTTTAATATGTTTTTGGAACAATTTTTCATAAAAAAACTTAGCGAAGAAGAAGGCATTGGTATAACCTACTTGAAAGAGGAAGAAGTTGGTTATCCAATTGACTACAGTTTAGATAAGTTTTATAATTTACCAAATGAGGCAGATTACCTACATACTATGAATTATAAAACCAACCCTCTTATTTGCGAACAGATTGCCCAAAGATTGTATTTAGAAAATCCAATTTTATATTATAGATGTATTGAAGTCAGTAAAAATTATCCCGATAATGAAAAAAAGAAAGTTGGGCATTTTAATAGACTAAAAAAAATCCAGAAATATATAATTGATAATGAAGTTCCTCCATCTAAATCCTTAAAACCTCAATTAGATGATTTAGAGTCCTTCGAATTTCAAATAAAAAAAAGCAATACTATTTTTAATTCTTTTGATTGGGAACAAAATTCAATTTCTGCTAACAAATTATTAAGTCTCCCAAAGTTAGAATATTTAAAAGTAGGTGTAAAACAAAGTGCCTATTTTAAGTTAATTCTGAGTGATTGGGATTGGTCTAAAAAAAATCATTTCAAGAATCAAACTAGTGAAAATAAATATTTTGAAAATCTAAATATACCACCTTCTTATTTTGAGGTATTATTATTTTATTTAAAAAACCAAGACGTTGTAAGTGAATATTTAGCAGATCCAGCTGATATGTTTATCTTTGAAAAGACAATTGATTTTATAAGCATGGAAAATCTAATTGAGGAGATTTTCTCAGAAATTAATACATATCAACCAGAGCTAGACTATGATTTGTTTTCTTCAATAGTTTTAAGTCGAATAAAAATATTTATATATCTAGGTTTGTTTCAATTTGAATAATAACGAAAATTAGCATGAAAATAAGTTTATACATTTTATCTTACAATGCCCCGAAACAATTAAATTTATGGTGTGAGGTGTTTTTTTATAATTTTCCGAATTTTTTCATAAATTGTAAAAGATTTTTTATAAATAATTCAGATAATAATTTATTAGAAAATGAGTATCTGTAAGTTATACAAAAATATAATCAAGAAACCATTTTTGAAAAAGGTAATATAGGAATTAATGATGGAAGATTATAAGCAGCAAAACATTTTCAAAAAACAAATTCAAAATGTATGATAATTTTTGAAGATAACATGTTAGTTAATGGAAAATCTAACATATTGTGTAAAATTGGCTTGGCAACTTATAAACACCAGTTGTTTGAAATACTAGTAAAGGTTATGGATATTGAAAAAATTGATTATATAAAAATAAATTTTAGCGAGGTTTTTGGAGATAATTCTGAAAATTGGGCTTGGTATACTGTTAAGAATGAATATTAGGATATACTATTCTATACTTTACCTAACATTGAATCAGATAAAAGCTCTATAATTAATTTTGTCAAAGTTTTTTAAGGTTTAACTTTTGGAAGTAGTGATTTTTTTTATTGTAATTGGCCACAAATATTTAGCAAAGAAGGAAACAAAAAAATATTTTTGGATGAATTATTTGATTTAAATTATGAGACCAGATGGATGTTGAAATCTTTAGAATTATACAGGCAGGAAAAATTAAAGTCCGGTTGTTTATTTCTATCAACAATTAAGCATGATAGAGTATTTGATTATGATCGATCTACAAGAAAAGAAAAACATTTGAATTAAACATTAATGGTTAAAAAAGAGCATTTACTTATTTTTTTATTGCTTTTAATCTTAGGGTGCAATATAAAAAATGAAAATAATAAAAATGAAAGGTCTGAGAAAAAATTTTCAAACCAAATTGATATACTTAAAGCAACTCCCAAAAGTTTTCAAATTAAATCCACTGTTAATGGCGTAATTAAAGCTCACCAACAAACCCAACTTTTTTTTAAGGCCCAAGGTGAAATAACAAAAATAAATACCAAAAATACCAACTTTGTTAAAGAAGGAATGTTATTAGCAACTATAGATAGCAGGGCATCGCTTTTGGCCATTCAACAAGCACAAGACCAATTAAAGAAAGCAGCTTTTTCACTCAATAAATTGCTGATTGACTATGGAGGTGCCGACCTCGATACAAATAGTGTTAAGCCTCGTTTTTTAGAATCTATTAAAGTACAAAGTGGGTATTATGAAGCACAAACGTCCCTTAAAAGTGCAAAAATGCAGTATGAAAATACTTTTTTGGTAGCTCCGTTTTCAGGCATAATAGCTAATCTCAAAACCAAGGCCCATAATCAAGCTAGCGTTATTGAACCTTTTTGTACACTCTTAAACCCAAATAGCTTGGAAGTGGAGGCATTCATACTCGAATCGGAGCTAAAGACCTTTAGTCTGGGTCAAAAAGCTAGCATTATACCTTTAGCAAACAACAATAAAACTTACTCGGGTGCTGTTTCTGAAATAAACCAGCAAGTAAATCAGGCTGGTCTTATTTCCATTAAAGTTAAAATATTAAAGTCTGACAGTAATCTTCTCGACGGTATGAATGTTCGTATTCAAATCGAAAAAACAATTCCTAATCAATTCGTGCTACCGAAGTCGGCTATTGTGGATCGGGCGGGGCGTAAAGTAGTGTTTACTTATGAAAATGGCCTTGCTAAGTGGCATTATGTAACAATAGCCTATGAAAATGACACAGAGGTGGCTATAGCAGAAGGTTTAAAAGCCGGCGAGCAAGTAATAGTGGAAGGCAACCTAAATCTGGGACATGACGCACCAGTTAGTTTAAAAAAATAAGGTATGGTAAAATTCCTTATCCATCGCCCAATTGCCGTATTAGTTACAACTTTTTCATTAGTGATACTAGGTATTATTGTTTTTCGGAAATTGCCCGTGTCGCTATTGCCAGACATAGCCGTGCCTGAAATAAGCGTTCAAGTCAGCTACCTGGCTAGTTCGGCCAAGGAATTAAACCAAACTATTACCAAACCACTAATAAATCAACTTTTACAAGTAAATCATTTGCAGGATATTACTGCCGAAAGCCGTGATGGCTACGTGCTTCTTAAGCTGCGGTTTGATTTTGGCTCAAATATAGATTTAGCATACATCGAGACCAATGAAAAAATAGATGCTATTATTGGAAATTTACCTCGCAATTTGTCTCGACCTATTGTTATAAAAGCCGGTGCCTCAGATTTGCCGGTTTTTAACATAAATGTTTGCAACACCAAAAATGCCAGTTTTTTAGAATTAAGTGAATTTTGCGAAAATGTATTAAAGCGACGCCTAGAACAATCAAAACAAGTTGCTCTTGTTGATGTATCTGGTCTTTCAAAGGCACAAGTAAGTGTAGTTCCCAAAAAAGAAGTGCTTCAAAGCCTAGGAATTTCAAATGCTGATTTATCTTCGATTATTCAAGATAACAATATTGAACTCGGCAATTTTGTTGTAAAAGACGGACAGTATCAGTATAATATTAGGTTTAGTTCGGTTTTGAAAACGGTTTCAGACATTGAACAAATATATCTGCGGAAGGGCGCCAGAGTTTTTCAACTAAAAGACCTTGCAATCGTAAAAATAGAGGAGCAAGTTTTACAAGGTCAATATATGTACAATGGGCGAAGAGCAGTATGTATGGCCATAATAAAACAAGCCGACGCTCAATTATTGGATCTTGAAAAAGAACTTCAATCACAGCTAACTCAATATAAAAAAGACTATCCTAATCTTTCGTTTTCTGTAAGTCAAGACCAAACAGAACTCCTTAAGCTTTCCATTAGCAATCTAATTGGCAATATTCTTTTTGGAGGTTTTTGTACGTTAGTCATGATATTTTTCTTTATGAATGATTTAAAGAAACCAGTACTAATAGGTCTTATTTTACCTATTTCGCTGGTGATTACTTTTTTAAGTTTTTATCTCTTTAATATTTCTATAAACATAGTGTCGTTGGCTGGTATTGTACTCGGTGTAGGAGAAATTATAGATAGTGCCATAATAGTTATTGAAAACATAGAAGATAAGCGGGAGTCAGGCTCAGATTTACAAAATGCGTGCATCGACGGTACACAAGAGGTAATTGTGCCACTGTTTACATCTATTCTTACCAATGCAGCCGTTTTTTTACCTTTAATATTTTTGAGCGGGTTAGCAGGAGCGTTATTTTTTGATCAAGCTATTGCAGTTTCATTGTCATTAGCAATTTCACTGCTTTGCTCGTATACATTGGTACCTGTATTATATTTTCTTTTCTACAAAAAGCAATCGCATTTTGATTCTAAAAACACCTTTCTTGCAAATAAAATAGAACAGCTTTATAATTGGTTTTTTGAATTAGTTTTTAATAATAAAAAATCGTTTTTTATTTTATTTATTCTGATATTATTATCCGTAATACCACTTTTTACATATACGACCAAACAAGGTATGCCAAAAATTAGCCATACCGAACTAGAAGCTGGAATCGACTGGAACGAACCTATTAGTGTACAAGAAAATGAAAGGAGGGTAACTACGATATTAAATGAACTAGATAATAAACCTATTTACACCAGTAGCTTTATAGGTCAGCAGCAATTTATCTTGAATAATGACTTAAAACAAACACAGAATGAAAGCCAAATAAACATAAAAGTAATTTCACAAAGAGATTTTGATATTGTTTCGCTTGCAATAAGAAAAACATTAACTACAAAGTACCCAAATGCAAAACTTGAAATAAACCCCTCAAAAAACATATTTGAACTGTTGTTTAATTCAAATATGGCTCCTCTTAGCGTTAAAATAAAAAGTAATCAATCCTCAGAGGTTCCAAGCTCAACAACTGTAAGCGAAATTCATAAATTACTATTCCAAAGTAATGCCAAAACAGATGTGCCACCAATTCAGAATAGGTTATATATTACAATTGATAAAGAAAAACTCCTTTTATATAATGTTGATTATCAACAGATCTATCAATTACTGAAAACAATCTTCAATGAAAATATAATAGGCAACTTAAAAGCAGAGAACAAATACATTCCAATTCAAATTACGAGTGTGTCTGAAAAAACCAATAATGAATTAAACACAGCGTTGGTTAAAACCAAAGATGGAAATAATATATCTTTAAATCAATTGATAACAATTAACACGGATACTGACTATAAAACCTATTTTCAAGGGAAAGAAGGCAACTATTATCCTTTCAACTTTTATAATCAAAATGTTTCAGACCTGAAGATCAACATAAGCAACATTTTAAAAAACTATCCTAACATCGAGTTTAGCTTCTCAGGTGCTACTGAAAATAATAGTAAACTTATAAATGAAATATTTATGATTTTATTAGTCGCAATTGGTCTCCTATATTTTATTTTAACCGCTCAGTTCGAATCTTTTACTCAACCACTAGTAGTAATGTCAACTATTTTGTTTGGCTTAACTGGTGCAGTCTTTTTATTGTGGATCTGCGGCAGTAGTATAAATATAATGTCGCTAACTGGTATGATTGTACTAATAGGTATTTTAGATAATGATTCAATTCTGAAGATTGATACAATGAATAAATCAAAAAAAACAATGGGTCTAAAAGAGGCAATAAAAGCAGCAGGAAAGAAAAGACTGAAATCTCAAATAATGACATTTCTTACTACGATATTAGGTTTATTGCCCGTTTTGTTTTCTGATGGTCTAGGTTCCGAACTTCAAAAACCGTTAGTCTTATCAATTATAGGTGGTATGTGCCTTGGTATTATCATTTCTTGGTCATTTATTCCCTTAGTTTATTTTTGGTTAAATAAAAGGGTGTTATTAATTTCAACTTGAATCCTAATAAAAAAATACCTAACCTTTATAAATATCATTGCTATCTCAGTTGAATAGAACATGTCTGAGGATAAACTTACCTTTTATAGAGTTCCCAAGATAAACACAACTTCTATACCAGTAATCCATCAATTAACCCCTGCCATGGGTTTGGATTTTTGGGCAGTAAGTTTTCGAGTAACAGGATGTTGCCTTAGTGTATTTTTTGCAGAATGAAGTTTAGCCATTGTATCAGATTAAAAGTGTATTTTATAAGTCTTCCATAAAAAGTATTTAGTATTCTCTTAAACAAATCTAAATAAGTAATGATATAACACGTCCCTTTCACGGATAAAAACGGGTGGTGCGCCATCCCGACGGTTGGCCGCTGCCATTCGATTCCCCGTAGGCAGAGGCGATATGTCAAGCCTCCTCCTAATGAGTAGTGAAAATTAAAAAGCCTTGCTAGAAATAGTAAGGTTTTTTTTTGCTCTTTTTACTTAATTATTCTCAAAAATTTCAAAGTACAACAAGTCTCTTTCACGGATGAAAACGGAAGGTGTGGCATCCCGACGGTTGGCCGCTGCCATTCGATTCCCCGTAGGCAGAGGCGATATGTCGGGTCAGGGACAAAAGTTGGGGATTAAGTTAAAAAGAGATACATTTGGGTCAAAAAAGTTATCGAACCAATAGACCTTAAATTAGTGCATCAATTATTTCCATCTGGATTGATGGATTATTTTGAGATAACCGATTTTCAA
>JANOMP010000355.1:0-4564 GCA_031420365.1 Cytophagaceae bacterium | reverse complement strand
ATCACTTACTATTTTGTTTTTTTGTGCATGAACTATTTTGTAAAGTGGAATTCTTACTTTCATTTTAGTATTGGGCAATGTGAATATTTGCCAAGATCCAGCAAAGCTTCCCCAGTTTGCACCACCGGGTCTTGTACCAATAAAAGTTGCTCTTTGCATGTCTCGCATTAAGCCAATTGTAAAAGTGGTAGCGGAATACGATCCACCATCCATTAGTATGTACAAGTTTTTGTTGAATCTATGTTTTTTTGAAACTTTAATCGGTCTTTTTCTGAATTTATTCAAATAGTAATTTCCGTCGGAGCCTTTTTTGAATAATATTTTAGCCACTAAAGGAGGAAAAATAGTATAAAATGGAAATTTTTTTTTAAAAATTTTCGGTTTAAAGTACATAGAATCAATGAGTTTAAAAGGCTCGTTGGCAATGTATTTTGTGAGTCTTCCCACATTTGGGATATAGCCACCACCATTGCCTCTAAGGTCCAAAATCAAATGTTCAATTTTGTTTTTTTCTATTTCTTTGAATTTGAGTTTTAAAATACTTGATAGTTTAAACCAAATCGCAAAATTGGATATCACAAGTTTTAGTTACAAATCCAACAAGTTGGATTTAAGCGAAAGAAAATTCAAAAAAACTATTAAACTCAAATTCAAAGAAATAGAGAAAAACAAAATTGAACATTTGATTTTGGATCTTAGAGGCAATGGTGGTGGCTATATCCCAAATGTGGGAAGACTAACAAAATACATTGCCAATGAGCCTTTTAAACTAATTGATTCTATGTACTTTAAACCAAAAACTTTTAAAAAAAAATTTCCATTTTATACTATTTTCCCTCCTTTAGTGGCTAAAATATTATTCAAAAAAGGCTCCGACGGAAATTACTATTTGAATAAATTTAGAAAAAGGCCGATTAAGCTTTCAAAGAATCATAGATTCAACAAAAACTTGTACATATTAATGGATGGTGGGTCATATTCCGCTACCACTTTTACAATTGGCTTAATGCGAGATATGCAAAGAGCAACTTTTATTGGTACTAGGCCAGGTGGTGCAAATTGGGGAAGCTTTGCTGGATCTTGGCAAATATTCACATTGCCCAATACTAAAATGAGAGTAAGAATTCCACTTTACAAAATAGTTCATGCACAAAAAAACAAAATAGTAAGTGATTTTTTTGTTGAACCTGACTTCTATGTAGAGAATAATTTCGAAGATTTCAAAAATAGATCAGACACCCAATTACAATTTACATTAAATTTAATTAAAGCTAAAAAATAATTGTCTGGTATTACTTTCATAATTAAAATGATAAAAATCATTCCATTTAAGCTTACAATTCCTTAATTTTGCAATTGAAATGGATGAGATAAAAAATTTAATTTTGAAAGATATTGTATTAGAATGGAGACAAAAATATGCCTTTAATGGTATGATTTTGTATGTTGTTTCCACTGTTTTTGTTTGCTATCTTAGTTTCAAGCTGAAAACAAATCACATTGAACCAATCACTTGGAATACCCTTTTTTGGATTATTATGTTGTTTTCTGCTGTTAACTCCATAACAAAAAGTTTTATTCAAGAAAAAGCTGGTAGACAGATTTATTACTATCAAATTGCTAAACCCACATCAATAATACTTGCGAAAATTATTTACAATTTTGCTCTTATGTTGTTTTTAAGTGGTCTCGGATTTAGCATCTATATTGTTTTTATGGGAAATAATGCTCAAAATCTTTATGTCTATTTAATTTCATTAGTTTTGGGAGCTTTAGGTTTTTCTTCTAGTCTTACCTTAATTGCTGCAATAGCTTCAAAAGCTGATAATGCATCAGGATTGATGGCAGTACTCAGTTTCCCTGTATTACTTCCTATGCTTTCAATGCTTGTTAAATTATCCAAAAATGGCATGGATGGACTTTCTATTCAAGCTAGTTATGATGAAATTTTAGTGTTAATAGGAATTGATTTAATAGTTATATCGTTAAGTTATTTATTGTTCCCTTATTTATGGAAAAGTTAATAGTATGAGAAAAAATTGGTGGAAATATTTTACCTCTTTATTGATAGTTTATGTTGTTATTTATGGATTCATAGGCATAGTGCCAAGGCAGCCGATTTTAAACGAAACTATTAGGAATGTTTATTTTCATGTACCCATGTGGTTTGGAATGATGGCATTGATGATAGCTTCGCTAATCTATTCTATAAAATATCTTAGAAACGGGAAAATATCAGACGACATTTTTGCGGTAGAGTATGCAAATGTTGCCATTGTGTTTGGTATCTTAGGATTTATTACTGGTAGTATTTGGGGAAATTTCACTTGGGGAGATCCACTACCTAAAGACCCTAAATTAATTGCCGTTGAAGTAGGTATGCTTATTTATTCCGCTTATTTTGTTTTAAGAGGATCGTTTGAAGATGAACAAAAAAAAGCTAGGCTTTCTGCTGTTTATAATATTTTTGCTTTTGCAGCATTTATGCCTTTAGTATGGATATTACCACGGCTTACAGACTCTCTTCATCCTGGCAATGGTGGAAATCCTGCTTTTGGAAAATACGATATGAATAGTGCTGTGAGAATGGTCTTTTACCCGGCAGTTATTGCCTGGACTCTTTTAGGTTTTTGGATAGGTACTTTAAGAATACGTGTTAATTTACTTAGAAATTTAATTTTAGATAAATAATGAAAATAGCAAACATTTTATCACAACAAACTGTAGAAATGGCAGACATCTTTAGAGCAAATGGCAAAATCTATGTTGTAGTAGCCGTATTGACTGTAATTACAATTGGCCTTTTGGCTTATTTGTTTGCTCTAGATAAAAAAATATCCAAACTCGAAAAAGAAATAAAAAAATGAAAAAATCACATATTATTGCTTTAGGAGTAATAGCTGTAGCTATTGTTATGATAATTTCTACAATTGGCGACGCAAGTACTTATGCTAGTTTTAATGAAGCCAAAGAAATGGCTAAAAATAATAATAAAGCCTCTATTCATGTAGTAGGAGAACTATTAAAAGACAATAACGGGAAACCCAAAGGAATGAAATATGAGCCCGCAATTGACCCAAATAGGTTCGAATTTATTATGACCGATTCATTAAATAATCAAGAATTGGTGGTTTTTAATCAACCTAAACCCCAAGATATGGACAAATCTGAGAAAGTGGTGGTGGTAGGTAAAATGGATTTACAAAAAAACTGTTTTAATGCCGATCAAATCTTATTAAAATGTCCTTCAAAATATAACAATGGGGAATTAAAAGTAGATGAAAACCAAGCGATATTAAAATGATATCTGAGATTGCAATCAAAACTATTAGTTGCTCGCAATTAATTCTAATTTGCAAAAAACAAAGTTTTCCTTTTGCTATTTATCGTTTGCCTCTTTCTGATTCCGGTTATTTTTTAATTAGCTTTAATAAAAATCCAGAATTTAAAAAGATAGATTTTGAAGACTGTCCTCCTGGTTTTGTTATGGCTCCGTTCGATACAGAGAAACAATTTCCATTATTTTTATCCGCTGACTATTTATGCAAAATTACTCCCGATGACCAAATAGGATTAACTGAAGAATTAATCCAAAATTTAAACTTAGAAATCAACAATTCAATACCCTATCCTGTAGATTTTAGTATTCAAATAAATAAAGAAAACCAAGATATAGAAAAAGAAAGCTATATAGAAAAAGTAATTCAAGCAAAAAATGCAATTCAAGATGGAGAATGTAAGAAAATCGTTCTTTCAAGAAAAATTAAATTAGGAAAATTAAAAAGTGAAAACTTTTATCTAGGATTCAAAAAACTTTCTAATTCTTACCAAAGTGCCTTTATATCACTAGTTAGTTTGCCATGGAAAAAACAAATCTGGTTAGGAGCATCACCAGAAACGCTGGTTCATCAAAATAGGAAGGGAATATTCACTACGGTTTCATTGGCTGGTACGCAATCTGCTGAAGATAGTTTAGGAAAAGAAATACGAACTAAAGAAGCCCTTTGGTCTCAAAAGGAGATTGAAGAGCAGGCCTTGGTTGGAAGGTACATTATAGATTGCTTAAAAAAAATACGTGTCCGAGAATATATAGAGGAAGGTCCCAAAACTATAAAAGCAGGAAATCTGCTTCATTTGGGATCTACATACAGTATAAATACTAAAGAAATTAACTTTCCTAATTTAAGCTCAACCATGTTAGATTTGTTGCATCCCACACCAGCCGTATGTGGAATACCTAAAGATCCCGCGACAACGATTATTAGAAAAATTGAAAACTATGATAGAGAATTCTATAGTGGATATCTTGGACCTATCAATATTGATAACGACAGTCACTTGTTTGTCAATATAAGGTCTATGAAAATTGAAAACCATACAGTATTTGCTTTTTCAGGTGGTGGAATTACCGCAGATTCTAGTCCTGAAAAAGAATGGATTGAGACCGAATTAAAACTAAAAACAATAGAAAAAGCTTTTTAAAAAATAGTTTTCTTCAAAAAAATGTTACTTTTTTTTATTTTTTTTAGTCTACACACTAAATAACATATAATAATAATAATAA
>JANOMP010000354.1:0-27216 GCA_031420365.1 Cytophagaceae bacterium | reverse complement strand
AGTTTTGTATTATCAGGGGCACTTTCATATCTTTCAATATTGCTTCGGCTTCCACCAAGGTCGGCACCTTTTTGAGCGTCCCCAGAGGTAATACCTCCATAAACCCAGTTAGAGAATGAATTTACGTCAGCACCAGAACTTGATCCATTGCCATACATGGCTCCATTGAGGCCTGCATAGGCTCCAATTAAAACGCCTTGAACTCCCGCTTTTGTCAACAATGCCTCTTCACTAAAAACTCCTATGGGTTGACGGTCCAAGAATTCCTCATTACATGCACTAAAAGAAAAAAGAAAACTTATTACTACTATTCGATTGATATTTTTCATTTGATTAAATTTAAAGATTAAAAAACAAGGTTAATGCCCCCTAAAACTTGACGAAGATTGGGTACCCTTCCATGATCTACTCCTAACCCTATATCTCCTCTTCCTACATTTAATAAATCAGGGTCTGGGCCGGTATATTTGGTAATAGTAAATAAGTTTTGAGCTTGTATATAAAGTCGTAGCTTACTTATGCTTAAGGATTTTAATAGGTTTGGAGATAATGTATATCCTAACTGTATAGTTTTAGCCCTAAAATATGAGCCAGATTCAACATAATAACTATTTGGAACACTACTATTTATATTGTCGTTTGCGTCTAATTTGGGCAATTTTGCATTCGGATTTTCAGGGGTCCAGCTGTCATATAACATGGTCTTAGAACGATTTCCTGCAAACGCTCCGTTCATATCTGTCCACCATTTGGTATTATTATATATTTTATTGCCATAATTCCAAAAGAAAAACATATTAAAATCGAAATTTTTATAGGTAAGGTCTGTATTGAATCCCATTTGAAAAACAGGATGCGGACTACCTAGAAAAACTCGATCATTTGCATCAATTTTTCCATTATTATCAACATCTCTGTATCTCCATTTGCCTACTGCGGGTTTTGCAAGAGTTTCATTGGTTTTATTTATACCTGCTTGTGTAGGAGCAGCCAAAACTTCTGCTACATCATCAAAAAATCCTTCTATTTGATAGCCGAAGAATTGCCCAATAGGCTGGCCGGAAATAGTCCTAGAAATTAGACCATATCTTACTTGATTGGTAAATAAATCTACACCTTCACTCGATACTTTATTTTTGTAGGCCGAAAAATTTGTTGAAAATGAATAATCCAATTGTTTATTTATTGCCTTTCCTCTATAGGTTAGCATTAGGTCAATTCCTTTGTTTTCGGTATTTCCAATGTTAATAAAAGGGGCACTAAAATCGCCTTCGGTGCCAGGTCTTGGAATTTGGACGAGAAGGTCAGAGGTTTTTTTGTTATAAATGTCGAAATTTAGTTCAAATGCATTTTTCCAAAGAGAAAGGTCTAATCCAAGGTTTAAGGTTGCAGTTTCTTCCCACTTCGACTCAGGATTCCCTTTTCTGTCTAAGTCATAACCCGGCGTTGTGGAGGTATTACTTCCATTAATATCATAAAACGATCGGGCAGGATCAGACCTAAAAAAGCTAAATTGATTATTGGCATCTATTTGGTCATTTCCTACTTTACCAAAACCTGCACGAAGTTTTAAATCAGAGATAAAGGTAAGATCTTTCAAGAACTTTTCATCCGAAATTCTCCATCCTACGCTTAATGAAGGGAAAACGCCATATCGATTTTCTTTTGCAAACTTACTTGAGCCATCTCTTCTTACTGTGGCATTTATTAAGTATTTATCCTTAAAAGCATAATCTATTCTACCAAAATTGGAATAAAGAGATTCTACGGCAATTGAAGATAAATTGTTTTGGCCAATAGGATTACCTCGGTCTAGTACTCTAAAAGATTCTTGGGTAAAAGGATAATAGCCTACTCTATTTCCACCTATCTGCTCACGCCTAAAGTCTACAGATTCAAGTCCTGCTAATAAATTAAATTTATGATTTTTTAACGTTTTTTCATAACTTATGGTATTTGAGAATGTCCACCTATACTGGTACCCAGAGGCGAGATTTAGCGATGTCTGAAAACTTCCTTCGGAGTGTTCGGGGTTAATATCCCGAAAAGTAGTATTGTAATTGTTGTTATAATCAATACCAAAACTTGTTCTTGCCTTTAGATTTTTAATGATATCTACCTCAGCATAAACACTTCCTAACAAGCGTACATCTTTGTTAGAGTTATTTCTATTTCTATATAAAATTGCAACAGGATTTTGGCCGTTTCCGGAGCCTGGTGCTTTAGAACCAGCAAAATTATTATTAATATCATATACAGGTATAATAGGCCCCATTCTATATGCTTGCGACCAGGGAGAAGATTCATTGTCATCTACCGAGCCTAAGCTATTTCTGTAAGAGCCAAAAAGAGTTTCTCCAAAACGTACACGCTTACTGATTTTGTATTCAGAGTTAGCTCTAATACTAAATCGATCATAGTTTGTATATTTTTGAATACCCGCTTCTTTATAATACCCGAAACTTACACTAAATATTGCATTGTCAGTACCACCAGAAGCACTCAAATTATGACTTTGTGTAGGGGCAGATTGTGTCATTTCTTTGAACCAGTCTGTTCCTTGTTTATTTGCTTTTACAATTTGATAAAAGCCAATTTCATCAACATTATACTTGCTTGGATCCACTGCTGGATTTCCCTCAAAAAGGCCTCCCGATGAACCGGCTAAAATGTAATCTGGAATTACCGGACTTGCACCAGAACCATATTGGGTAGATTTAGGGATTAAACCTGCTCCAATTTGTTGTTTCCAAAGCAAATCCCCGTATTCGGTAGTATTTAACATTTCTGGATACTTCGTAACTTTTGAGCTACCATAGAACGCGTCATAGTTTATTCTTGTCTTATCTTTTTTGCCTTTTTTTGTGGTTATTATTATTACACCTCCAGCACCTCTAGCACCGTATATGGCAGCGGAAGAGGCGTCTTTGAGAATGTTCATACTTTCAATGTCATTGGGATTAATAGAATTAGTTCCATTGGTTTGAACACCATCGATGATTACGAGGGGTTCATTACTTCCAAAAGAACTAATTCCTCTAATACGTACGTAGCCTTCACCACCGGGTTGGTTAGAACCTGAAGCTACAACACCAGCCACACGACCCTGAATCATATTGCTTACATCAGCAGCAGGCTTGGTAAGAAGTTGTTCCATATCTACAGTAGCTACAGAACCCGTTAAATCTGCTTTTTTCTGAGTTCCGTATCCAACCACAATTAATTCATCTAAAGATTGATTATCAGTATTTAAGATAATTTTTAATTGCGTTTGGTTTCCAACTTTAATTTCTTGACTTAAATAGCCCACAAAACTAAATACTAAAACCGCGTTGGTGTTAGGAACTGTGATTTTAAAAGTTCCGTTAATATCAGAAATCACACCTTTTGAAGTGCCTTTTAATACAATACTTACTCCGGGCAAATATTCTCCATTTTGATCACCCACTGTACCATTTACAACAATATCTTCAATAGAAGTTGACGTTTTTTCAATAGCGTTTCTGGTTTCGGAAATTACAACATCAGATTTCTGATAGCTAAGCACAATTTTTTTCCCGCTAAGCCTATACTTAATTTGTAGCGGGTTAAAAAAAATGTCTAATACCTCTTTCAGTGTTTTGTTTTGGGCATTTAAGGATACTTTTCTACTGGCTTCAATTGCCGAAGGACTATATACAAATTTTACTTGTACCTCAGACTCAATTTCTGTCAAAACGGCCTTAATAGATTTTTGATCTACTTTGAGGGAGATCCGTTTCTCCAAAAGCTCTTGTGCACTAAGGGTTTTAGCATATGTTATACCCAATAAAAGTAAAGACATACACATTTGAGTAATTGATATTCTCATAATTTTGAGGAATAATCCATTCCAATGTAATTTTTTTTTCATTAATTTTGATTGTTTTTGTAAGGTTTCTAAAAATTGTAACAGGAACATCTCCATTTTCTGTTTTTAAAAAAATAGAGTTTTAGAGAATGATTGAGCTGATAGTGTTTGCACCACTATCAGCTTTTTTAGGTTTAGTTTTCTATCATACTTGGTTTTAAATTTTTAGGTTTATCGATTTTATTTCCTACAGCCTTTTGCATATATCACTATCTGTCCATCAGCTATTTCGTATTTTGCTTGAATGGTTTCACAAATAATAGCTATTTTATCAAAAAGAGATTCTTCAGAAAGAGATGCTGTAAGATTGCATTGAGCTAATAATTCAGCATCATACACTATTTTAACCCCAAAGGCGGTTTGGAGTTGGTCAAACACTTTAACAATCGAAGTTTCATTATATTCAAAGTTTAAGATTTCATTGGTTCTAACTAAAACTATTGGTTTTTCAACAATGGTTTTTACTATTTTACTGTTACTTTTTTCAAAAACAGCTTCTTGATTGGGTGTTAGAAGTATTTGGTCTGGGTGATTGTTTTGTTTAATACTTTTTTCTTGATAAACCGTTACATTTCCAGTTTTAACTGCTACTGAAGTTTTACTTTCATTTTGATACGCCCTCACAGTAAAGCTAGTACCCAAAACTTTTGTAACTATTCCTCCCGCATAAACTAAAAAAGGATTTAGTGGGTCCTTTTTTACTTCAAAAAATGCTTCTCCAATTAAATAAACCACTCTTTTTTGATTTCCAAAATCGTTAGAAACTTGTATTTTACTATCTTTTTTTAAGGTGACCTTAGTGCCGTCAGAAAGAGTTATAAATAACGATTTTGGACTTTTGTTTTCTGTTTCTTGGCTTTTTATGGTTTCATTTATTTGAGAAGGGTTATACGAATTTGTCCAATAAATAGTAGATAATACCAGAAGAATCGAAGCGGCTATTGCAATACTAAATTTTGAGTTAAGCCATTTTCTTTTTTGATTCGTATTATCTAATATAGCCTCAATACCAGCTATTTTTGCATATTCAAAGGCTTCAATTTCCTCTATTTGAGTGGCTATTACTAATGTTTTCGCTTCTTCAATCATAAAAAGATTGTTCGGGTTCTCCTTAATCCAATGCTCCCAAAAAGTATCCTCTTTTGGTAATTTACCAAGAACCCACTTTCTAAAATTTAAGTCTTGAACAAAATCTTCGATAGTATAATTATTTAAATCTTTCATTGTATCCTATAAAAATTAATTAAAAGCCATAACTACTGGGAATAATAATGACATCACCCAATTTCTCCGCATCATTTTAAGTGCCTCATAGACTAAATTAACCGTAGAATGATGTGAAATTTCCATGATTTTAGAGATTTCTTGATATTCAAGTTCTTCATAAAATCGAAGATAAAGAGCTTCTCTTTGTCGTTTGCTAAGGTTTCCAAGTTCTATTTTTAATCTAATAAGAGTTTCATGTTCTATTTCATTATTTATTAAATAGGTTTCAATATTAAATTGTACTTCTAATTCGGAATCTCCATTTAATGGATTTATGTTTTTCCTGTTTAAGACAATCTCTTTTAATAATCGCCTTTTATAAGATGTTAACAAATAGGCTTTTATTGAACGTGGTGTTTCTAAAAAACTTCTTCTATTCCACAATTCAACAAATAAATCTTGTAAGCAATCGTATGCTAAATCTTTACTTTTAACCAATCTGATTCCATAATTAAACATAGTTTGATAATGCTGTTCTAATAAAATTTCGAACGCTTTTCTGTCGCCTTTCTGAAAGGACCACCATAAATGGGCATCATCAATGGGTTTAATCATATATCAAAATTATACTCTTAATTAAAGTTAATAAAACAGAATTATTCTAAGCAAAAGCAGTACTTTATCTGACTGTTTTATTCCAAGAGACGTGTACCTTCTTAAAATCCTCAAAAAAAAAAAATTATTTTTTCTAATGGCTAATTAGTCTATTTTTACTAGAAAGTTATAAATTTTTCAAGAAAAACAGTACATTTATTCTCAAATTCAATCTAATAAATAAAAATATGACAAAAAATTTTGTTTTTCTTTCACTCCTGCTGCTATCATTATCAGGGATAGCCCAAAAAAAACTATACACCTATCCATTAGGAGTACAAGCGTACACATTCCGAAATCATTTCCCGAAAGGTGTGGAACAAACGCTGGATATTATCCAAAAAATGGGCTTTACTGAACTGGAGGGTGGGCCACAAAAAGGGCAAACCGCAGCAGAATTTAAAAAAATGTGCAACGACCGAGGCATCAGTATTCCTTCCACAGGTTGTAGTTTTGAGGAATTACAAAAAGACCCCCAAGCTGTAGCAAACAAAGCAAAGGAATTAGGAGCAAAATATGTTATGTGTGCTTGGATACCCCACAAAGGCAATGACTTTACAATAGAAGATACCAAAAAAGCTGTGGAGGTTTTTAATGCCGGAGGAAAAGTGTTGGCAGAAAACGGAATAATTTTCTGTTATCATGATCATGGTTATGAATTTAGAACGCATGAAAAGGGTACATATATGGACTATATTATCCAAAACACTGACCCCAAATATGTCTCATTCGAAATGGATGTACTTTGGACTATGCACGGCGGTGGTGCTGCTTCGCCTCAAGAGCTGTTAAAAAGATATGGTAATCGTTGGAAGCTGATGCATGTAAAAGATTTAAAAAAGGGAGTAGTTGGGGATGGCTCTGGTCACGAACCTGCCGAAAATGACGTAGTGCTAGGAACAGGGCAAGCTGACTGGAAGAAAATTTTCAAACTTTCAAAAAAGGCTGGAATTCAACATTACTTTATTGAGGACGAAAGCAATAAAGAGTTAGAGAATGTACCAAAAAGTATAGCATATTTAAAGAGTCTATAAAATATTTTATTGATTTTGTTCCTTAGAAAAGGCATTAACCAATACAAAGGGTTAATGCCTTTTTTTAAGTTTAGAGTAAATCTTCCTTCCTATTAAAAATTAAAAAATTCTAATGTGGGGTAAAACAAAAAAAATGTCTTAGAATTTTACAATATTATTTACGAATAATGATACAAGAAAATCGAGTAGAAAGCCAAAAAGCTAATTGTTTCTCCGTTTGATATTTTGTTAGAACAAGGAATTATTACACTTGACCATTTGATTAAAAGAAAACCAACAGGAAGCGTTGTCGAGAAAGGGCCAATTTTTAAAATAAAACCGAATACTCTGAATTTATTGTTCTCTCCAAGTCAGTCATACTCGTTATTGTCAAAATAATTCTCATTCGCTCCGTGCGGTGGGAAAATTTTTGCTCTTTTGGTTTTGGGAAGAAGGCTATCTTGGAGAAGAAATTTATTCGGAGGAGTTTTTTATGACTAAACTCAAATATATTCACATGTATCCAGTGAGGTCTGGTATAGTTTTGAAAGAAGAAGAATATTTAAACAGCAACTGTGGTGATTATTATGGTACAAGAATTGGGTCCATTTTATTGGAAAAACTATGAAGCGGATTGGAAATCCTTATTATCTAGCTTCGACATCGGGAAGATGTCGAAGAGCGGAGGCAAATGTTACTCCAGACACTATAATAAGGTGTTAGACTAATTATTCGATCTATTTCAATGCTGATAAAGTTTGAAGAAACTGGAATAAAAATAAATACGCAAAGAAATAACTACGATAAACAAAATCAAAAACACCGAACTGAAAGACTTATTGTTTTCCAAACTTGCGACTATAGATGACAATGATTAATGATTAATTTAATGATAAATGATAAATGAAAAGAAACAAATACCCTCATTGACAATTAACCATTCTAAATGTCAAGTTTTTGACACCTAAAACTTGACATTTAAACAAAAATAACTACCTTTGTTTATGAAAGTAGCCGAGCAAATACGAGAAAAGATAAAAAAAAGCATACCCGAAAGCGAGCCTTTTGGTTATTCCGATTTGGGTATTGCACCTGCTGATTTTTTTACGGCAGCTAAGGCATTGGAACGATTGCAAAAAAAAGGTGTGATTAAAAAAATATCAAAAGGTATCTTTTACAGGCCTAAAATATCAATTTTTGGAGAAATGCCACCCAACTACAATAGCATTCTGCAAAACTATTTATACGAGGGTAGCAAAAGAACGGGCTATGTTACCAGTTATGTATTATACAATCAACTAAACTTAACTACTCAAATGGCTTTTACAACAACAATCGCAACCAACCGAAGCAGAAAAAAAATAAATATTGGTTGGTTGAAAACCAAAAGTGTAAAAGCGTATGTAAAAGTTACAGAAGAAAACTATCCATTATTAGGTATTTTGGATGCATTAAAAGATATAAAATTAATACCCGACTCATCGACAAGCAGTGCGATAAAAATATTGATGCCTAAGATTAAAGTTTTTGCAAAAAAAGATGTTGAAAACTTAATAAAATTTGCTTTGCAGTATCCACCAAGGGTTAAGGCTTTGTTGGGTGCGGTTATAGAGAATATTTTTAGAAATGAATTTGAATTAACATCTTTAAAGAAATGTTTAAACCCATCAACCACTTTTAAGCTAGGTATTAAAAATACCGATTTACCAACCTCTCAAAATTGGAATATTGTATGAAATTGCATTTAGATGAAACAATATATCAAGAGTTCATTACCTGCGCTGCAAATGAATTAAAAATCAATCCGCTTTTTGTAGAAAAAGATTATTGAATAACATTAGTATTAAGTCGTTTGGCAAAAAGCAAATATGTTAATGAATCGGTTTTTAAAGGCGGCACAACGCTATCAAAAGGATACAACCTGATAGAACGATTTTCGGAGGATGTAGATATTGCTATCATAAACAACAATGGTAAAACAGGTAATGAAATTAAAAACATCATCCGCACTATTGAAAAAGAAATAACATCTGATTTAACCGAATTGCAAATAGATGGTGTAACCAGTAAAGGTTCCAGATTCAGAAAATCGGTTTTTGAGTATGTGAGTACAGATAAAAGCAATCAAAACAATAAACTAATAGTAGAGGTAAATTTATTTGCCAATCCTTTTCCGTTTCAGCGGCTAACCATACAAAGTTTTGTGTTTGATTTTTTAATGCAAACAGGAAATGAAAAATACATTGAACAATACAATCTCCAATCCTTTGAAGTGAATGTGTTAAACAAAGAACAAACCTTGTTAGAAAAAATGGTTTCATTGATTCGGTTTTCATTCGAGGAAAATGCCGTTGAAAGTATTTCAAAAAAGATAAGACATTTTTATGACCTGTATTTTTTAATGAAGAATCCTGAATGTGCTGCTTTTGTAGCATCAGATTCGTTTAAGAAACAATTTGATACCATTCTGCAACACGATAGAGAAATGTTTGAAGAACCCAAAGGGTGGCAAAATAAATAGATTGCCGAATCTCCATTGGTAAAGGATTTTTCAACTATTTGGAAACAATTGAAAGTAAAATATCAAACTGAACTATCTGCTTTCGCTAACAGAACAATACCTGATGAAGAAAGTGTTGCCAAAAGTTTTAGCCAGTTAATAAAAAGAATTGGATGAAAGGATTTTTAAAAATGAAAAAGAAAATATATCTGAATTGGCCATTGCTGTGAAACTATATGAAAAGATTGGTCAAACAGTAAAGGCTGAAAAATAGGCTAAGATAATTAGGGATAAAGATCCTTCTGGAATGTTTGTGCAAACGGAAAGCATGATGAAAATGATGAATCAAGAGGATCCAGGCACAAAGATAGCCTATTTTAAAGCTACAAAAACTTCAATTTCAATTAGTCATTAGGTGGTTCACTTCGGTAGGATTATACAGTTAATGAAAGATATATTTTAGTAGCTCTAAATGCAGGTCATATTGATGAAGCAATAACCACAATTATTTCTTAAAGCTGGAAAAGCTACAGAAAAGATAAAGACCACTCTTAAAGATTTGTACATAAAAGCCAATTGATCTAATGGCGCCGAGGCATATATATTTGATTTAGAAAAAGATGCTAAAGCCAAATCTAAAGAAAATACATTAAAATTAGATGATTTTAGAGATCGCCCCTGCTTTTATTCTTAATGACCTTGGTGAAAATACAATTAGCTTGACAGAATTAAAAGGGGAAATAGTAATTTTATATTTTTGGGCAAATGGTGTAGTCCTTGCATTCAGTCATTTTCTGGCATGTTAAAAGTGCAGGAAAAATACAAAAACAACCCGAATATCCGGTTTTTGTTTGTAAATTCTAGGGAAAGTGCCAGTGACTTTCTTCTAAAGATCAAAGATTTTGTAATTAAAAAGAAAAATGTGAATTTCACAGTTTCGATAGATGCAGATAATAAAGCAGTGGCTAGCTATAAAGTAGAAGGCATACCAATTACGTTTATTATTGATCAAAATGGAATGATTCGGATTAAATCGGGTATTATGGAAGAACAGAAGGGGTGGTGGCCGAAGTTTCAAATTTGATTGAAGCCGTAATGAATGAGGTAAAGTAAATACTTTTAAACCATTATCTTTAGAAAGTGTGTTTAAAGCCTGTATTTTTTAAACTTCATGGCTACATAAAGAAGATAGAAGAAGTGATAATGTGTGTAAAGATAGACTTTTGGGCCCTAAATAGAGTCAGTTATTTGGAATAAGCAAAACGTATTCCTTTTATTTGAATTCCAAAATCTCTTGGTTTAAAAGCCAATCATTTATATAGTTTGTTTTTAATATCTTTTTGATTTCCTCCACTCTTTCCTTATTCCAAACGTAGTTTACTCGCATATTTCTTATTTCTTGGTATAAACCTTCTAATATTAGAATATCTTCACTTTTTTCTACTTTAGGAGTATGTTCTTTAGGAGCTTGATTTACTAATTCAAAAGAATTAGCATCAGCTGGCCCGGCAAAAGCAGAAATAATTGAGCTACCAATAGCTAAGTCATAAACCCCCCATTCGGGCTTAAATATGACTGATTCTTTATATGTTACAGTACAATTTTTAAATGAAACTAGGATAATTATGCCTTGTAAATTTCTAACGCCCGTAATCACCTCCCCTTCAATTTTTACACCACCTTCAAATTCTAATTTAGCAAAATGGCCTTCTCTTATTTTATAGGCTAAGAGGTCATAAGGTGACATATTTTCTATTGGGTAATTGCTGTCTTTTAGCTTTCCAATGGCCGACCCAAAACCTCGGCTATGATATTTTACACCGTGACCAATCATTTCTTTTTCATGAAACGAAAGGGCGGTTGGGCCTAAAGTATTAAAATAAATAGGTCTTTGAAAATCGTCTTTAACTACATTATTAAAAATTCCAGAAACCTGAATTCCTGTATTATAAGTTATGGTGCCAATCTGATTTGATTGTATTAATTGTTCTAATCCTTTTGCTCCTCCATTTCTGATTGCCATTTGATTGGCATATTGTTCTAGAACAAAACTCAAATGGGCAAAGTCAGGTGTGACAAATAATTGAGGCTGAGGTCTGGTTAAATCAAATGAGTAATTTGCGGCATTAATATCATAATATAGTTTTTCAACTTGGGGCTTTAAACAGCTTTCACTTTCGCCTATAGAAGAAAGTAAACCAGCACCATATATTTTTGGATTTTCCAAAGTTCCAATCAAACCATATTCCACTGTCCACCAATGTAAATTTCTTAAACGCGCCATTTCAGATGGTTCTTTAGTCTGGCTTTGAAGGAAATCAACCTTTTCTTGGGCTTCAATAATTTCCTTTTTTGAAGCACCATATGATTCTTTCACAATAGAAAGGTGTCTTAGTGCTTCATACAAATCGAAATCGCTTGAAGAAGAAATAGCACGACAACCAATTTCCCCAAATCTTCTTAAATATTCAGAATATTCAGGATTGGCAATAATGGGAGCATGCCCAGCCGACTCATGGATAATGTCAGGTGCAGGCGTGTAAGCAATGTGATTTAATTGTCGAATATCTTGTGCTATCACCAAAACTTTATATGCTTGAAACTCAAGAAAGGCGGCGGTCGGAATAAAACCATCCACCGCAACAGCGGCCCATCCTATTTCTTTAAGAATACGATTCATGCCGTACATGCTCGGGATTTCTTCAGTAGAAATGCCAGTTTTTTGCAAACCTTCTAAATAAGATTCATGAGCAACCTTGGGTAGATAGCTCACATTTTTTTTCATAACATGTCTCCAAACAGCTTGATCAATTGCAGAATACAAAGTATAATTTTGGTTATTGACAAATTGCAATAAGTGTTTAGGAAGTTTTGCAGTTATCTCGTTGATTTCAAATGGGGCGTTCATTATCTAATATTTAAAAGCATTAACCATGCATTTTGCAAATCATTTAGCATTAAGTATTTCTTCACATTATTAATACTAAACTCCAAATCCTTATTTTGGTTTTTGAAAATTGCTAATTCTTGAACGTTCGGAAGTATAGTTATGTTGCCAAGCCTTCCAAGTTCGTTTCCTGAAAAATGAAACTTAAATTCTGAGGGAATTGCTTCTACTCCAATGCCAACATTTTGGTTGGGTTTTGGAATTTTAAACATCGAAACAGCATTGGCTCTTACATACCAATCTCCTCCAGAACGGGCTATCCAATCTGTTTTTAAAGGATCTATTTTACCGTTTTCATCTAATAGATCTTCTGAAAAATGAGCCAATACTACTTCACAAATTATAAGATTGGCAGCTCCTCCGTTTTCTCCCATTTCTATTACTTGTTTAACTATACATTCAAATGCGGCTTTTGCCTCAACAATTCTTGGGGGTTTGACTTTTATCGAAGAACATGGAGTAAGGCCTACTTTTACAAACTCATTAACGCTTTTGGCAAATTCGCAACTCGAAAGAGACATCTGTTGGGACATTGCAAAATCTACGATATGAATGACAACTTCCTGTGTTTCTTTAATGTTTAAATAAGTGTGTTTTTGTGTAGCATCTCGAATTCGTCGATTAGGGGCAAATATAAATGTCGGTGGATTTGTGCCGAACACATTAAAAAAGCTAAAAGGACTTAAATTTACATTTCCTTTTGAGTCGATAGTGCTGGCAAAAGCAATTGGTCTCGGTGCCACAGCACTTTGAATATAGTCTTGGAAATCAGAAATAGAAACGTTTTTTGGATCAATTGAAATCATTCGCATTATTTACTTGGTAAAACGGCATTTCTTACTTCTCCAAAACCCACTTTAATACCATTTTTTTGTGCATATCCTTTAATTGAAATAGTATCTCCATCTTCAATAAAAGACCTATCCGTTCCATCTGCTAATTTAATTCTAGTTTTGCCCCCAGTTGTAATTTCCAAAAGCGAACCATAACTGGTTTCAGCTTCTCCTGAAATGGTTCCTGATGCCATAAGGTCTCCAATGTTTAGATTACAGCCTCCAATAGAATGATGGGCAATTTGCTGGGCAACTGTCCAATACATATTACAAAAATTGGATTTTGAAATTAGGGTTTTTACTCCCTCTTTTGTTTCTAAATAAACGTCTAAATTGACATTAAAAGTTTTTCTATTTTTTTCTTTCAAATAGGGTAGAACTTCCGGAATTTGTACTTCAGTATCTTCTCTAAACGGCTCTAAAGCTTCTAAGCAAACTATCCAAGGTGAAACAGAGGAAAAGAAATTTTTGGAAAGAAATGGGCCTAAAGGCACGTATTCCCATTTTTGAAAATCCCTTGCCGACCAATCATTAAATAACAAAAACCCAAATATATATTCCTCGGCTTTTTCTGTAGAAATTGTTTCACCGATTTCTGTATTTTTGCCGATGATTGTTGCCATTTCTAATTCAAAATCTAATTGTACAGTAGGGGAGAAAATTGGACCTTTCGTTTCATCATTACAGATTTGACCTTTGGGTCTATTAAAATTTTTTCCAGAAACGAAAATTGAACTTGCCCTTCCATGATAGGCCACTGGCAAATGTTTCCAGTTTGGTAAAAGTGCGTTTTGGGGATCCCGAAACATCTTGCCTACATTTCGTGCGTGTGCTTCGGAAGAATAAAAATCAGTGTAGTCTCCAATACGAATTGGTAAATGAAGTATAATTTTGCTTTGCGGGATTAAAAATTTTAAAGAATTATTCCAATGCTCATCTTCTCCTTTTGTTAAGAATTCTCTAATAATTGTTCTAACACCATTTGTGATTATTTTCCCGAGGCCAATAAAATCATTAAGAAAATCATTTTCAAGTGTATTAATAGGTAGGTTTAATGATTCAAAGATGCCAAGTTTATGAAGCTCAGTCAAGTCAAGAGTATATTCTCCAATGGCAATTCCCGCTCTTTTTGAAGAATTGTTTATTGAAAAAATACCAAAAGGCAAATTATGAATTGAAAAATCTGAATCAGATGCTATTGAAATTCTCATAACCAGGATTTAAAGTATTTTCCATCGTCTATTTTTAACGCTTCCTCTGTAATTTTCAAAGGTTTAAAGGTATCCACCATTACGGCTAATTCTTGAGTGAATGTTTGCCCAATGCTGCGTTCGTAGGCACCAGGGGCGGGTCCATGCGGAATGCCACCGGGATGAAGGGTAATGTGTCCTTGTTCAATATTGTTTCTGCTCATAAAGTCACCGTCAACATAGTATATAACCTCGTCAGAATCTATATTTGAATGATTATAAGGTGATGGAATGGACTGAGGATGATAATCGTACATTCTTGGACAAAACGAACAAACCACAAATGCCTTCGTTTCAAAGGTTTGATGAACGGGAGGGGGCTGATGAATTCGACCTGTGATTGGTTCAAAATTGTGAATTGAAAACCCATAAGGAAAATTATACCCATCCCACCCAATTACATCAAATGGATGATTTCGATACAGTATTTCATACAAAATGCCTTCTTTTTTTATTTTGATAATAAATTCACCCTGTAAATCATACGTTTCTAATTCTTCCGGTAATTTATAATCTCTTTCGCAAAATGGGCTGTGTTCTAGCAGCTGACCAAAATAGTTGCGGTATTTTTTCGGTGTGTAAATGGGGGAAAAAGATTCGACTAAAAAGAGTTTGTTTTCTTTGGAATTAAAATGAATTTGATAAATCGTTCCTCTGGGAATTACTAAATAATCTCCAGGCTCAAATTTTATGTTTCCTAAAGCTGTTTTTAGGACTCCTGAGCCCTTATGCACAAAAAGTAGTTCGTCTGCGTCTGCGTTTTTATAAAAATAAGTCTTCATACTTTGGCTAGGAGCCGCTAATGAAATATGGAGGTCGTTATTTACTAAAATTGCTTTTCTGCTTTCTAAAAAATCATCCTCGGAAGTAATTTCAAATCCCTTTAACAATCTGGATTTTATGCTTTTTTCTATTGCAATTTTAGGGGCGACTTCGTTTTCGCTTAATACTTCTATTACCATTGTAGGCCTATGAATATGATACATAAGCGATGACATTCCTTCAAAACCAATAGTGCCAAAGAGTTCTTCATTATATAAGATTCCTTCGGTATTTCTAAATTGCGTGTGTCTTTTATCGGGAAATTGACCTAATTTATGATAAATTGGCATTGCTTCAGGGTTTAAAGATTTCCTCTTAATTCTTGTTCATGTTCCAAGGCCTCAAAAAGAGCTTGGAAATTTCCCTTACCAAACGATTTAGCCCCTTTTCTTTGAATAATTTCAAAAAACAAAGTTGGTCTATCTTCTACAGGTTTGGTAAAAATTTGTAATAAATAGCCTTCCTCATCTCTATCTACTAAAATATTTAATGCTTTTAAATGATCTACATCTTCAGCTATTTCTCCAACCCTTTCGAATAGGGATTCATAATAAGTATCTGGCACATACAAAAACTCGACGCCTCTTTTTCTTAATTCAGAAACTGTAAAAACGATATCATTGGTTGCTACTGCTATATGTTGAACACCAGCACCTTGATAAAAATCTAAGTATTCTTCTACCTGAGATTTTTTTAAACCTAGAGCGGGTTCGTTTATAGGAAATTTAATATAGCCATTTCCATTAGATACTACTTTTGACATAAGAGCAGTATATTCCGTTGATATATCATTATCGTCGAATGTCATTAACAGTTTAAAATCCATAACATCCTCATAAAATTTCACCCAGCGGTTCATATCTCCTAAAGCTACATTTCCAACACAATGGTCTACATATTGCAAACCCACTGTTCCATTAAAACTAGTAGACTTTTTAGATACGTAGCCTGGCATAAATAGTCCCGCATAATTTTTTCTTTCCACAAAAGTATGAATAGTATCTCCATATGTTTTTATTGAAGCCATTATCACAACACCGTTTTCATCCGAATAGTGAGTTGGAGGCAAAACTGGTTCAGCACCTCTACTAACTGTTTGAAAATAGGCATCATGTACATCAGCTACCGTTAAAGCCAATACCTTTACTCCGTCACCGTGTTTAGCTACATGGGTAGCAATTTCTGAAATAGAATTTAGAGAGGCTGTTAAAACTAATCGTATTTTGCCTTGTTTCAATACATAAGAAGATCTATCTCTATACCCTGTTTCAGGCCCTAAATATCCAATGATTTCAAATCCGAAAGTTTTTTCGTAAAAAAAAGCAGACTGTTTGGCGTTTCCCACATAAAATTCTATGTGGTCAGTTCCAAGTATCGGAAGAAAATCAGTGGTTTTCGCAATAGCATTTATGGTATCAATTTGTTCCAGTATCATAATAATACAATTTTTTCTGTAAAAGTTTAAATTATTTTCTTTAAAATCAAATAGTATTTTCTACTTTTGTATTAGTAATACTTATAGAAAATGGAGCTTCGTCAACTAAAATATTTTGTAACAATAGCAAAAGAAAAACAGTTTGTAAAAGCGGCTAACTACTTAAATCTCTCCCAATCAGCCCTTAGTCAACAAATAAATTTGCTGGAAAAAGAAATTGGGGTCGAACTATTCGACAAGCAAAAAAGGAAAATAAATAGAATTGTGGAGTTAACTAAAGAAGGAAAAGTATTTTTAAAAGACGCCCAAAATATATTGGATTTGAGTGAATCAGCTTTAGATAAAATAAGAAAGATTAGAAATCAGAAAAAGGTATTGCGTTTGGGAATCTACCGAATGATTCATAATCAAAGGGTTATAGATATTTTGGGGTTTTTGGGAGGTAAGTTTCCAAACCATGAAATAAAAATAGAGGAGTATGAAACCCACATTGCGGTGCAAGAAAGCTTAAATAAAGATTTCCTTGATTTTGGAATTACAGTAAAGCCTATTTTATTTAAAAAGCTCGACTATATACCATTAAAAGAGAGTGAACTTAATATATTATTATATAAAGGACATATTTTGGAGGAAAAAAATACCTTAGAGTTGGAAAATTTAAAAAACGAAAACTGGATTGAAATTAATGAAAGTGTACATCCAATCTATGAAGAAATAGAAAATTATTGCAATGCTGCGGGCTTTAAAAGAGAGTCCCAAATTGTTCAAAAAATATCTTCATTAGAATTACTTTGTCATTTTGTAAGTCAAAAAAAAGGAATTGCATTTGTGCCATCCTTTTTAGACACTTCTATGTTTCCTAACTTAATAATAAAACGGATAGCCACCAATCCTTTGAAGTTTGAGCAATGTTTAGCTTTTTTAAAGAAACGAAATTATTTTTTTGATGCTGCCGCTATTGATATCAATTTAATGGATATGCTTTAAAATTATTATTTGAAAAATAAGATTTATGTAATATATTTAACTGCAAAATTCGTATTTACGTATTAAAACACTTAATATTTAACGCTATTGCTGTTTTAAATTGATTATTTTTCGTTTATATAACTTCTTATGAAATATTATTTGCTGTTTTTTCTATTCATTTACCCATTTAACTTTGCTAAAAGCCAAGAATTTGTATGTGGTACAAATGACGATGAACTAAGTGCTGCCGCTAAGCAAATCATGGATGAGTTGCCAGAACTTATAAAACAAAGAAAACTCAAAAAATCGGCTATTGATGATTTTTACTTTTGTCGTTTAATTGTAGATATTGACTCCGATACCTATAAAAAATACAATAATGACACAATTCTTATAAAAAACGAAGTGGCTTTAATGGTACAAAAAGCTTCGAAAATATTCGAAAATGAAATTCAAACCAAGCTTGTTTTAACTTATGTAAACTTATGGAAAGACCCTTCTACGGATCCCTATGCTGGATTATCAGATATTTTTAAACTTCTTGATAAAGTTAGGGGTAACTTTTCAAATAACACCGCATTATCAAAAATTCCGAACGACTTAGTGATGTACTTGCCCACCAAATCATTTTCTGGTGCTGGAGGAGTGGCTAGTGGGAAGTTTAATATTTCTCCTTGGAACGGGATTAGTACCATTGCACACGAATTAGGGCATAATTTTGGCTCTCCACATACACAAAGCTGCAACTGGCCAGGAGGACCAATAGACTATTGCTATGCCGTAGAAGGTTCATGTTACACAGATGCTCTTGAGACTATTAATGGTACTATAATGAGCTATTGTGGTAGAAGGTTGAATACCTTTCATCCATTGTGCGTTGAGCTTATGAACAAAAACGCCTCTAGGCGATACCAGAAAATTGTAAAAATCACAGATCAAATTAAATTAGAAGAGAACTTCAGCATTAGTTCAAATGGAATATTTAATTGGAATAATATAAATTTAGCAGAAGTTTATATTATTGAAATAGCTAGCGATGAAACATTTAAGAATTTGGTGGTACGAGATTCCAGTCAACAAGTTTTTGCTACATTATCCTATTTAAAAAAGGGGCAAACCTATTTTTTGAGGATTCAGCCCAGAAACCGTCTTGGTGTTGGTCAATGGTCTAACACTTCAACTATAAAAACACCTTCAAATTGGATAGAAACTCCTCGTCTAATTAGCCCAGCAAACAATACCATCGACATAAACGGAACAAACTTAACTTTCAATTTTGAGGCTTTGCCCGGAGTCACAGAATATCAACTTCAATATATAGCTTTTGGCACTAACACTACAAGCCACTCTTTCGACTCGCCTACTTCGACTCGAACATTAACAACCAATTCATCTACAATAAGCCTAAGTAGTAGTGAGGCCGTTACATGGCGTGTTAGAGCAAAACAAGGTACTGAATTTGGTGTTTGGTCTTTACCTTTTACTTCTTGGTTAAGACCATCATCTGTAAGCTTAGACCTTACACAACAAGCCATTAATGGCTACCCACTAGGTTTCACCATTAATTACTCTGGGAATATCGGAAATATACTCGAAGTGAAAATGATACTTTCTGAAAATGTTACATATGAAAAGTCGATAGTAATAAAGTCGTGGAAATTATCCAAATACGCTGGCCAAACCAATTACCCTTTTTATTTCCAAAATTTAAAAGAAAATACTACCTATTTTGTAAAATTTGAAGAATATAACAATGAGCCCCAAAATATAATTGGATTACCCAAAGGCCTTGTTAGATTTTCGGAAAAATCATTTAAAACGGGAGTGGAATCTAGCCCCAAAAGCTTTAATTATTTCAACAATTCTAATGTTGAAAACTTAAGTAGAACGATTAAAAAAGTGGTTTTCAATGAAGAATATGCTTTTGTAAATACTAATGAAGGCATAGTAAGAATGAAACTAGATGGCACAGAAAGCCGCTTGATACAAAGAGATAACTCCAAAGGTAATATAAGCAATGCCCTGCTTGACATAAAAACTGACATAAAAGGCGATTTATGGATACTTACTAAAATTAGTAAAAGAATTGCTTTTAATGGCGTATTTCCAAAAACCACTTACCGGCTAGCTAAAGTAAATCCTACTACTTTCGAGCTGTTACAATCTAACGATTTTTATGCAGCCAACAACGCGAGTTTTTCAACCTTCGACACAGAATCAAAAATATTAGCTAACAATAGCAATGTTTTGCATCAAATTCTTAAGGATTCCACGCAATCAGTTTATGATATGGGGGCAAATTCAAATTTTAGTAACATCCAATGGGGGACTGACAATTTTTGGCTTTTATCTTTCAATTCTACCACCCGAAACAACGAAATTCTTAATATTAACCTCAAAGCGAATGCTCCAATTAACTTTAATAGGAACAATAGTATTTTAAATACTGTGGTTTCTCAAATTTTTCTAGATTCAAAGCAAACGCTTTGGGCTATAAATCAGGGGCCCACCCCATTAGTAAAATATACCGCAGAAACCGGCTGGCTTCCCATATCAAATTACAACTTAACCGGTTCTGTTAGAATTGTTGGAGAATTTAATGGTTCTTTATATTTATATGTTGTTAACGGCTTAAATCGAGATGTTTTTTCATTTAAAAACAATGTTTTCAGAAAAGTTGAAAACATTCCATATGTGAATTCTTCAGGTAATTTCACGATCGATAAATCGGGTAGAATTTGGTTTTGGCAGTCAGACAAACTACTTAGAATAAACCCTTGTGGGTATTTGCAGGCACCTGTAGTATCCTCTTCGAAAAAACAAATTATTGCGGGTGAAAATATGGAATTAAAAGCGGAAGGATGTACAAACGTGCTTTGGAGTTGGAATGAAGAGGGCAAAAACATACAAACTTTAGATGTGCAAAATTCCAATAGATTACTGATTTCTCCAAAATTTAGCACTAATTATAGGGCAAAATGTATTGACAATGAATGTGTAAGCGATTTTAGTAATCTATTAGAAACCAACGTACAATCATTGGCCTTGACAAATCTAGATAAAAAGAAATATTGCTCAAATGAAAGAGTGGTATATTCGTTTAAAATAAACGGAAAGTTTGATTCAAAAAATGAAATCTCGGCTGTTTTTTATAATTCTAAACGGAAGTATACTTCAAATGTTAATGTAGTTGATGGCAAGTACAGCTCTTTGATTCCTAAAGAAATTAGCAACGACACCTATTGGATAAAATTACGAACCACCGTACCTGAAATTATTTCCTCAGATTCTATAGAAGTAGCTATTTATCAAAGCCCCTCAGTAAAACAAGTATCTGGTGTTTCAGAAATGTTTTTGCAAGATTCTACCAAAATAACAATTAGTTTAATCGGCACTCCGCCATTTAATTTTAAATTTGGAGGCGAAAACGTAGTTTCAAATTCTAGCCTACTTAATAGAAATTTTTACCCTACTGTTCCAAAAATATATTCATTCTCAGTTTCTGATTTGTCAGATGCCAATTGTGTCTCGGACGTTTTATCTGGGAATGAACTAAATATTAAAGTTTCAATAGAACGCAAATATCTTGCACTTTGGGTACTTTCTTTTCCGAATCCTGCAACTGAATATTTAAATTTAACGGTATATAATAAGCCAGGAGAAAAAGTTTCGGCGGAATTGTACGATACCCGGGGCATACTGGTATTATCAAAATCTTTTCCGATAGTGGGCTACTTTGATAGATTTCGCATAAATCTAAGTAATATTTCTGGGGGTGTTTATTCATTAAAAATTGATACAGGAAGTAGGCAAGAAGTAAGGAAAATTGTTAAGCTGTAATAAAGGATTTTAACTGTTTATGGTGCTATATTTCTGTGGCTATAAGCCGTATTTCGCACTTACGAGGGCAAAAGCTTTCACATAGCTTTGAGCCAATTTCGACAGCGCTACGTTCGCAATGTTCGTTATATCATACTCCTTTGACTATCGGAACATGTCAAAGAACACTAATCATTTTAAAAGCCTGTAAATTAACAATGTACTTCTTATTATCAATTTTGGGTATTCTTTGATATTCATGGTTTCGTTGGGTGTGTGTGCACCATTTCCAGATGCCCCCAGACCATCTAAGCAATCCAAATAATCTGCTACATAACTAATGTCTCCAGCACCTCTCGAACCCGGATCTCCCTCTTTTATGGGGCCCATTCCTAAGTCTACACTTACTTTACTCAAAACATTCATTAGTTGCCTATTGCCATCGGTTGGAGGCATAGATGGTATTCCATCTTCAAACTTAATACTGGCCGTGGTTTGATTAAGGTTTCGCTTTACTATTTCTTGCATACTTTTACGAGCAGCTATCTTCTGGCTTTCGGTCAAAAACCTTAAATCACCTGTTACTATCGTTCGCTTTGCTACAATATTTGTTTTACCAAAAGAAATGCCTTTAGCGGCTGTTTCGTCATAATTAACAAACGAACCACCCACTATTTGACCAGGATTAAATGTCAAATATTTTTCGCTGCTCAATTTTTCTCTAAACTCATTTAATATCCTTGCCGACTCATAAATAGATCCATAGCCAACATTATCACTAAATACACCTGATGAATGGGCTTGTTTTCCATTCACTATCAATGTCCACCCACTTGCACCTCTACGTGCGGTTGTGGCAACTCCAAAGCCTGCGGCGGTTTCGTAGCCCAAGGCAATATCACATGTTTTGGCTCTATTTATAAAGTCTGCCCTACTTACAGAGCTTGGCTTACCAGATGACTCTTCATCGCCCGTAAAATAAACGGTAATAGACCTATCTTCTAAAAGCCCCAATTGATTCAATGCCTGTAGAGAGGCCAATATCATTACATTGCCACCTTTCATATCGTTTACGCCTTGGCCAAGGGCTGTAGAGTCGTTTATGATGGTAAAAGGGGAAAATTCCATAGATTTTTCGAAAACCGTATCTAAATGTCCAATAAGAAACAGTTTTTTTCCTTTTTTTCCTTTTCTGCTTGCTACAAAATGGCCGGCTCTATTTAAGGAATCTGGCAATGGAATCCATTCGGTTTGAAAACCTATTTTTTCGAATTCTCTCTTAAAGATATCCCCTACTTTTTTTACCCCTTCGATGTTTAAGGTACCCGAATTTACATTTACTACTTCCTTTAATAAATTAAAATTTGATTGATAGTTTTTATCTACCAAACTCATTAAGTCAGATTCTGTATTATTTAATTTTTGAGCAAAAACAGACAAAGAGACAAACAAAAAAACAACAGTTATAATTAATTTTTCCATGATTTAGGGTTTTACTAGTTCAATATCATCGCTCAGAATAGTATTTTTTTTATCTTTAAAATTACACTTATGGTTTTTTTAAAGCGCTTTTTGCTCATTTCTAATACCTCCGGAATGTCTATACGTCAAAGGTATCACATAAATTCAATTTACCTCCCGATTGTTCGAGTTTCTCCAAGATTGACTTCTGGTTTGGCTCAATGGTATTTAAAGAAAACAATGGCTGAAGTGTTACCTCGATTTTCACTTCGTCTCTTATTGGCTTAATAAAGCCCTTTGTAGAATAGCCCCATATCCATAAGATATCATTTCATTTTTCATAAATTTTAATAATTAATATTTCAATGAATATTACTCCAAACTCTGATGGTGGCCACCGTTGTGTTTATTGGTTCAAAGTTTGTATTTAATATGTGGTTAAACAAATACTTTTGTGGGTAAATTATGCTTAAAACGCATAATTTATTCAAAGTCCTATTTTTAAATTTATCCTAAAAATTTATTTTTTCCCGCCCTTTGGATTTGGAAATAATATAACCTCTATATTTCGGTTTGTGTAACTAGGTATTTAGGGAAATTATAATACCACAAATATTGAAATTATAGTTTATATTTGTTTCGATTTTTAGCACAAATACTAATCGTTTGTTTTATGAGTAAAACCCTCTACAAAAACATTAAAAGCCGAGACAACTTCGACTTCTTTGGAAGTTAAAAACCTTTCTCCTTCACTTCTATTTCTTATTTTCTTAGCCTTTTTAAGATAATGAAGGAACTGTCTATATTTAAACTACTCATCTTGGTTTTTTCTTTTGTAGTTTTTATACGTTGTTAAATTCAGCAAAAAACGTTGCTATTTTTCTCATTTACGCCTTTAAAAAGCGCAAAATAATACGTTAATTTGGAGTACCTAATATTTTGATGGTTACCAAGTGTTTAACGGCTTTATAATTTATTTTAAAACATTTCAAATGAATACAATAATTGAACCTTTCAAAATAAAGGCTGTTGAGCCTATATATTTTACTACCGAAAGCCAAAGGCTTGAAAAGCTAAAAACGGCTGGATACAATCTCTTTGGATTAAAAGCCGAGGATGTAATCATAGATTTACTTACAGACAGCGGCACGTCGGCAATGAGTGCCATGCAATGGGCTGGCATAATGAATGGCGACGAAAGTTATGCAGGATCGCGTAGTTTTTACCGCTTTGAAGAAACCATTAAAAAAATTACTGGTTTTGAATTTGTAATTCCTACCCATCAAGGCAGAGCAGCCGAAAAAATCTTGTTCTCGATTTTAGGAGGCCAAGGCGTGATGATACCCAACAATACCCACTTTGACACCACACGAGCCAACATTGAATTAAGCGGAGCCCAAGCCATTGATTTGCTCAATGAAAATGGCAAAATTCCCGACTTCATAGCCGACTTTAAAGGCAACATGGACACTGAAAAACTTCAAAAGTTTTTAAAAGAACATGCACCGAATGTTCCAATAGTGATGCTTACCATTACCAATAATTCGGGGGGAGGTCAGCCGGTATCCATGCAAAATATCCGAGAAGTTAGTGCCATTTGTAAATCTTTTAATATTCCGCTGTTTTTAGATGCCTGTAGATTTGCTGAAAATGCCTATTTTATTAAAACTAGAGAGCGGGGTTATGACCAAAAAAGCGTATTAGAAATTTGCCAAGAGATGTTTAGTTATGCCGACGGCATGACCATGAGTGCTAAAAAAGATGCTCTAGTTAATATAGGAGGATTTTTAGCTTTAAATAATGCAGAGCTAGCTCAAAAATGTAGAAATGTGTTGGTTGTTACAGAAGGATTCCCTACGTATGGCGGTTTGGCAGGCCGTGATTTAGAAGCCATCGCCCAAGGTTTAGAAGAAATTTTAGACGAAAGTTATTTACATTATAGAATCAGAACGATTGCTTACTTGGGCGAAAAACTGGTTGCGGCAGGTGTGCCAATGGTTTTGCCTACCGGTGGACACGCTGTATATTTAGATGCCGGTAAATTTTGCGAACACATTCCCAACTATGAGTTTCCAGGGCAAGCCATTGCGTGTGCATTATACCTGAAAGGAGGTATTAGGGTCTGTGAAATAGGCTCTATAATGTTTGGGAAATACGATGAAAACGGAAAAACAGTTTCGCCAGATTTAGAACTTGTGCGACTGGCCATTCCTCGAAGAGTATATACCCAAAGCCATATTGATTATGTGGCAGAGGTAATCATTGAGGTTTTTGAGGAACGCAAAAAACTCAAAGGTTATAAAATAGTAAAAGAGCCGCCAATATTAAGGCATTTTACGGCAGAATTCAAAGAAATTTAGAAAAGCAATGACCACGTATAGATTTAAGAAAACCTATTTTTAGTTTTTATTCGTGGCTAATAAATTTAAAATTGTAAATCTATCTTTTTTGCAAACGTATCTAAAATTTCAAATGCTGTTTCTGCCATTTTGTTGCCATGGGTATCTAGCATAGGATTTATTTCTACAATTTCCAGACAAATCACTTTTTTGGATGTAACTACCCCTTCTAAAAATTGATCGATTTCGTTTTGGTCAAATCCTTTTGAAACCGGTGTGCCTGTGCCATCAGAAACCAAGTCTTTGTCCATAGAATCTACGTCAAATGAAATATAAATGATTTCACAAGCTGAAAATTGATCTAAAGCCTCATTCACACAAATATCTAACCATCTAAACCGCACTTCATCTACTTTATTTTTCTAATTTTGTATTCTTCTACTATATCTTCCTCAGCTTGTTCGGTATCTCTTACCCCAAAATAAATCAGGTTTTCAGGCAATATTTTTGGCCCTCCAATACCACTATTCTTCCTGTTTTCCCAGTGCTTTTTTGTTTCAGCTATGGGTTCGTTGAGTCGCAAATGTATATTGTCAAATCCCAAAGCCGCGGTTAAAGGCATGCCGTGAATATTGCCAGAAGGAGAAGTATAAGGCGAATGTATATCTGCATGAGCATCAATTCAAAAAACACCTAGTGTTTTATCTGGAAAAGCTTTTTTAATCCCACTAATGGTTCCCAAAGCGGAAGAATGATTTCCAGAAAGTAAAATTGGAAAAAACTCCTTTCTAAGGTTTCGGTCAATGGCATTCGAAACTCTTGTGCATTGCTCGGCTACATGACTTATTCGCTTAGCAAACGAGTTTTGATCTTTGTTGTAAATGGTTTCTTTATGAGTAGGAATATCTTCTGAAGGAAAATCATTGAAAAAGTAGTTTTCTTTTACTATTGCCGCAATTTCCATGGCATCAATACCCAAATCGGAGCCTCTAGTTCCCGCACCAATATCAGATCTATTTTTTAAAATTTTTATATCCTTAATGGGTTTTGTTGTAAACTTGAAAGTTGTCAAGTTTCTTCTAATATTATCCTAAAAGTGTTAAATGTTCTTTTTTGAAAGATAGAAATAAAAATAGACTCCAAAAGACGGCAAAATAAAGAAATATGAATTTATCTTTTCAAAGAAAACAATTCAAACACCAAACTTGCTGCCAACTTGGCTGTTCGGTTGTTTATGTCAAAATCGGGGTTGAGTTCGGCAATATCAAAGGCTTTTAGTTTCTCCGAATTAAGTGCTTTTCTAAATACTTTTTTAAAAAAATAATCTGGAATTATGCCATTATAGGCAGTAGCACTTACACCTGGAGCAAATGGATCGGCAAACACATCTAAACAAACCGATACATACAAAATGTCAATATTTTCCATCCAATCTTCAATTTTTTGAAATATTTCTTTTTCTTTTTCAAGTATTAAATCATCGGCTAAAATATAAGTGGTAGCAGTTTTTTGGGCTTCTTCAAAAAGAGCTTGGGTATTTGAATTCTGCTGAATTCCAATTGCCAGATATTTAAAATTTTGGTCTTGTTGAGCGATTTGCCAAAATCCTGTTCCCGAAGTGGCACCAATTGTATTATCAATGACACGGTTGTCGAAATGTGCATCAAAATTTATAATTCCAATTCTTTGATTTGGAAAAGCCTTTCTTAGTCCACAAAAATGGCCAAACAGCACTTCATGACCACCTCCAAATACAATAGTTTTAGTGTTTTGCTGCTGAATTTTAAAGACTGCCTCCGCCAAATTTTCTTGGACATTTTCTAATTGATTATCCTCACAAACCACATTCCCAAAATCGGCAAATTGTATGTTTTTAATTTTTGGAAAATTGGAACAGGCTTTTCTTAAAAATTCGGGGCCCTTTTTTGCACCCGTTCGGCCTTTATTTCGCTTTACGCCTTCATCACACACAAAACCTAATATTCCAAAATCAAAAGATTTTGGAATATGCTTTAGATCTTCTATCATTATGGCTTGATGCCACCGAAGGTGTTCTTCCGATTGGCCATCTACTCGGCC